>NZ_JBHFJH010000001.1:0-279753 GCF_057334655.1 Paenibacillus sp. AGC31 | reverse complement strand
CCATATTAGAAACACGACCAGATTGATCGGTAATCCAAGAATGAACAGAACATATCGGTAGGAAGGATGAAGTAGCATTTTGCCATAAATAAAACTTAAATTGTGCACCAACCGCGAGAGTCTGCTGCCTTCTGCAAGATTCAAACCAAGCGTGCCTCCTCTCATTCAGGTTTAAATTGCATTATTCCGATTGATATAGTATATATTATTTAGGGTCTAAACAATTGTCAAGGATTTAAATGGTATACATATGAGATGAGTGAATGTGAAAAACGGATGAGAGCTGGTGATGATATGGAACCTTTATTGAAAGTTAACGATCTATCGGTCTCTTTTCATTCTGGAGAGAGTGAGTTTCAGGCAGTGCGAGAAGTGAGTTTTGAAGTACGAAAAGGCGAGACGCTGGGCATTGTAGGCGAATCGGGCAGTGGAAAGAGTGTGACCGCACGTTCCATTATGAGGCTGCTTGCTTCCCCGCCTTCGCAGATGAAAAAGGGAGAGATTCTATTTAAAGGGGTCGACCTGGCCAATAAAACGCAGAAAGAGATGGAGAGCATCCGCGGGCGTGATATTGGCATGATCTTTCAGGACCCGATGAGTTCTCTTAATCCGACCATTAAAGTGGGTAAACAGATCTCCGAGAGTCTGATCAAACATCAGAAGGTGTCCAAAAGGGAAGCCAAGAAACAGGCAATTGCCATGATGGAGCGGGTGGGGATAACTCGTAGTGAAATACGCTACAACCAATATCCACACGAATTCTCCGGAGGCATGCGTCAGCGGGTCATGATTGGTATTGCACTTGCTTGTCGTCCTGAATTGCTCATTGCCGATGAGCCGACAACCGCACTGGACGTTACCATTCAGGCCCAGATTCTGAATTTGATGAAAGATATGCAGGACCAACTGGGTACATCGATTATTCTGATCACACATGATCTGGGCGTAGTGGCAGGCATATGTGATCGGGTTGTTGTTATGAAGGAAGGACAGATTGTGGAAACCGGGACAACGACAGAGATCTTTGCTAATCCCAAACACCCGTATACGATCAGACTTCTGAATGCATTACCACGTCTGGATCAGAAGAAAAAGCCAAAACCGGTATCGTTGGTCCCGAGAGATCTCGAGGATGATCAGCCGTTGCTTGAGGTGAAATCGCTCAGACAACATTTTAATCTGGGGAAAGGCAACACCTTAAAGGCTGTGAATGATATCAGTTTCCATATTCGTCAAGGAGAGACACTTGGCGTTGTAGGGGAATCTGGCAGCGGAAAATCAACCACGGGGCGTGCGATTCTGCGGTTGCATGAGCCAACGGGTGGAGATGTACTGTTTAAAGGAGTCCCGCTCAATCGCTTGTCGGCTTCGGAGATGAAAACGATGCGTAGACATATGCAGATCATCTTCCAAGACCCCTATGCTTCTCTGAATCCCAAAATGAGGATTATGGATATCATTGGAGAAGCGCTTGATATTCATCAACTTGCAGGTACTGCAGCTCAGCGGGAGAAGCGGGTGGAGGAGTTACTGGAGATGGTAGGTCTCGATCCCACCCATGCGCAGCGTTATCCACATGAATTCTCGGGTGGACAGAGACAGCGGATCGGTATTGCACGAGCTCTGGCTGTGGAACCTGAATTCATCGTATGTGATGAGCCGTTGTCTGCACTGGATGTATCGATACAGGCTCAGATCGTACAGCTGCTTGAAGAGTTGCAGCAGCGACTCGGATTGACGTATCTCTTCATCGCGCATGACTTGTCCATGGTTAAACATATCAGTGATCGAGTGGCGGTGATGTATAACGGGAAAATTGTGGAGCTGGCTGAGAGTGAAGAACTCTATTCCAACCCGCAACATGCCTATACCAAGGCGTTACTGTCTGCTATTCCTGTGCCTGACCCAGCGGTAGAAGCGAAGAAAAAGAGACATGTTGTCAAAGAAACAACTAGAGAAAATGTTGAAGTAGAGGACCGTTATAATCTGGAACATTCCAAGTGGGTAGAAGTCACGGAAGGGCACTGGGTAGCCATATCTAGTTAGTGCAAGAAATCTTTTTTAGTAAAAAAAGAACCCCGACAATGATCTCCATAGATCGTTATCGGGGTTGTGTTATATGTGTTTCGTATAATGGCAGTAATCAAAAGCGATTATTTGAATTGAACCGATTTCTTGATGGTATCAATCTCGGCTTTGGTCTTATCATCCACGTAAGTGAATATGAAGTTGAAAGCATATCCTTCAATAATCGTACTATAGTAATCTTGAGTAACGGTTGAACCGTCACCTGGATCCATCGTGATTTGCATCAGATCCATCTCTTTACCACCGATGGTTTCCGTTGTCATTTCCTTATAATCGTAAGGGAACTGGCTATCCACCATGAATTTCTTGGTTGCTTCCAGGTAGTCTTTACCTGTACGAATGCCTTGCAACAAGCTTACTTTCTCAGCAATGGCCATAGCGGAAGGGCCAACTTGACCTCCGTCCAATGGGTACTTTGAAGCCATAAGCAGATTCAATGTTTTGGTCTGAGACAGTTCGATTTGTTTTTTCTTCGTTTCATCATCACCAGCAATCGCTTCGGATGAAGCACTTGTCAGCTCATTCATGCCTGCAGCATCCTGGAACTCCCATGCTTCCGGGAATTTCAGAGATACGCCGAAATAGTCATTGGTGTAAGAACCTTTTTCCGTCGTCCCCAGCTCAACGTCTTGGGAATTATCAGTTTCCTTGGACTCTTCGCTTGCTGGTTCTGTTTTCTCTGTTTCTTCTGTATTCGCTGTATCAGAGTCAGTACCAGTCGTTGTTTCTGTCGGGGTAGGCTCTTCTGTTGCGGCTGTGTTATCTGCTTTGTCACCGCAAGCGGCGGCAACCAGCATAATCATAATAAGCATGGCGAATAAAGAAGTTTTTTTTGGAATTGTCATATTACCCTCCTGAAATGTGTGTGTGTGTGTTTCTCTCTCTACATGTTGCCTGCTTCCTAAATTGTAGCACAAACGTTCTCATATACTACCTATAGGAATCTATAGGGGTCTTCTATACATAAGACATTCGGCTGGCAATTGAAACAGCTTCTGTGCTGGATTGCACACCTAATTTGTTGAAAATCACTTTTTTGTGATGATTCACGGTGCATTCCTTGATCTTTAATTTCAAAGCAATGGCTTTTACCGTGAGGCCACCGGCTATCATCTCAAGAATAGTTAACTGACGCTCGGTGAACTCCACCACCGGTTTGTCGCACAGTTCAGCAGTCTGTTGACTCTGGTAACAGTTCTGCATGTACGCTGGAATTAGCTTGGCAATGGCGATTAGTTCACCTTGCATATCTGCATTAATGGTGGACACATCCAGATAACCAAAATGTTGTGATCCCATGAACAGAGGTGCGGCGTAACAATGCCAGCTTTGAAAATAAGGACTTTCATGCTGTTCCGGCAGCAACAGTGCAGGTTTATTGTTATCCATCGTTTCTGATATGGCGTTGACTCCACAGCTCTTTGCGGTGAAGATCGTACCCGGACATATAGGGGAATGTTTCACCACAGCTTCAAGATCTGAACTGTAATCCATGGAGAGTAACACACCGTCCGTATCTGTGAGTAGAAAAAGATAGGTGCCCGTTAAATTTTCTTTGATATCCGAGATACTGTTCTGGAATGCATGAATCAGGAAATGATTGATTTTGCGAAGTCTGTCCAGACTGGATTTTGGTAAATAGTCGAACGGAGCCGTTCCTGCTGCATGCGAGCAAGTCGGGGACTCTTCGTGTCGTGTGGCAAATGTAATGGCAGGCATGTTGTTTCCTCCTTGCTGCACAGTTCTCATCCAATCGTTTGAATGACATGTCCTTCCTGGTCCTTAATCTCTGTTCTAACAATCTGAACGAGAAGATGATCTAACGAAACCACCTCGAATGTCCCTTCAACCGGATGAAGGTTCTCTGCCAGCTCCTCAACAATTTGTTTGTTTACCGTCAGGGTAACTTGTCTGTCCGATTCCAATACGGCTGGTTGTTCTCCTGCTTCGAACAGAATATTCGTATCCGGTCCAATCAAGGATAGGGAGGCACCTTTCAAAATTCGGCTGCGAAGGATGGTGCCAACTATTACGGCTTGTTTGGCTCCAAGCTGGAGTTTGGCCGGGACCGATTTTTGCAGCAATCTTTTGCGAGGAGACTCCCAAGCCAGTTGTTGTATGAATAAAAACGCTGTACTGGACCCGTCCTTCTCCATTCCATCCTCAACCGCTTGTATAACCGAAGGAATATCTGCGTACGAATTTCTCATCAGATCCGTCACATATTTGGGCATGAACATGGAGGAGACAGACAGGAATCCACGAGCATTCCAGCTTTGAACCATTTCCAATTCCCGACCTGTAATGCCAACCATCTGAATAAATTGCACTGAACCATTAGGCGTAGAGATTGCGGGTAGATCCGGGTCTTCAATAAACGAGAGAGCAGTCAGCAAAGTATCGGATTCCAGACAGATGGGGCCATTGGCGTCCATGTAATCTCCTGGCTGAAAGATATTTCCGCTGTTGAACACGTAACGTCCTACATTCTGTAGCAGATTCAGCGCCCAGGCTGGCGGATCAGTCTCTGCTTCACTGCGTGTAAGACGAAAGGTGAGCTCGAATCCATATCCGCTCTTGGATGCATCCTGCATCTCTTTTTCATATAATTCAGAGAAACCATATGTGACAAAATGCCAGTGAGGCATAGGTGTGTTCACCGCATAGACGCTGATACCATCAAGTGGATCAGGCCCACCGAGCATATACGGAAGGGCAGTGCCGTAGTGTTTTGGTTCCTGTTCCCCATACAATTCACGCATGGATTGATCAATCGCATCCCAACCGGATGTGTTTTCTTCCTGAGTCATTATTGAATCCTCCTTGACTGTTCTTTCCCCCGAAAAACATTTAAAATTAAGTCTACCTGTTACAGAAACGGATTCAAGCGGCTTAAGGATGAATTGTGTCAGATAGGACTTCGGAGTTATTAATTGCAATCCAGGGAGTGAAATTACATGAGTATGAAAGGTATCTATTTAAAGGAGTTTAATCAGGCAAGCTGGGACTCATTTTCCGAATTGTTCGAAGAACTTGGACAAAAGATGGATCCTGCATGGGTAGAACGTGCGCGATTACAAGGGATTCCGGCAGATATAAGTCGGGTGCTTTTGTGTGAAATGGGGGAGTACGCTTTTGAATGGATGGCGAAAGATATCCCGGCTTTAGGGGACCAAAGTCCCGCTGTTTACCTGGAAACGGAGGAAGGAGCGCAGGCATTAAGGGCAGCGATTATGCGTATGCCGCGTTAATTTTTTCGATGGTGAGAGTGTGTGAACGATCAGTTGATCCAGTGAAGTTGATTTTGCAAAATAGATATGTTACGCTTACATTACAAGAGCAAACACAACAGAATACGCAATAACATCTTTTGATGGATTGTAACTGTGAAGACAGGCAAAACCTAAACTGATGGTGAAATGAAAGCTCCTTTTTTTGGTGCTATTTTACCTTGAGTTTAGGTTTTTCTTGTTTTCTGCTCTAAATTGCAGTTTTTTACCTGGAAAAACCAAAATAAATTTCGAAAAGAGGTTGTTGTTCATGACCACGGCAAAAAAAGGATTCCCCGAAAACTTCCTATGGGGCGGCGCTACAGCTGCCAATCAATTGGAGGGTGCATTCGATAAGGACGGCAAAGGCCTCTCCACAGCGGACATGATCGCTCATGTTCCCAAAGAGAAGCGTACAGGCGGACATGCCATGGAAATCTCCTCTTCCCGAATCGAAGAGATCCTCTCCGGCAAAATCGAAGAACGTTTCCCGAAACGTTTTGGTATCGATTTCTACCATCACTTTAGAGAAGATATTGCATTGTTTGCTGAAATGGGCTTTAAAGTATTCCGTTTGTCCATTCACTGGGCACGTATTTTCCCGAACGGTTATGATCAAGAGCCGAATGAAGCAGGCTTGAAATTTTATGATGAAGTATTCGACGAATTGTTGAAATATGGCATCGAGCCGCTCGTTACATTGTCTCATTATGAGACACCGCTTGGCTTGACGCAAAAATATAACGGTTGGGCAGGCCGTGAAGTGATCCAGCACTATGTTCGATATGCAGAAACGGTGTTCAACCGTTATAAAAATAAAGTGAAATACTGGCTGACGTTTAATGAAATTAACGTCATGCTGTTCAGCCCGTACACTGGCGGCGGCATTCTGATCGATAAAGTGGACAACAAACTGCAAACCACTTATCAAGCGCTGCATCACCAATTTGTAGCAAGTGCATTGGTAACAAAGCTTGCTCACGAGATTATGCCTGGTTCCCAAGTAGGTTGTATGCTTGCTCGTATGGAAACTTATGCAGCAACATGTAATCCAGTAGATGTTCGTCTGGCTCAACACGAGAATCAGATTAACCTCTTCTTCACAGACATGCATGCTCGTGGTAAATATCCGAACTACATGGCTCGTTATTTTGAAGAAAACGACATCGTGATTCAAAAAGAAGCAGGCGATGATGAGATCTTGCTGAACAATACCGTTGATTTCATCTCCTTCAGCTACTACATGTCCGTAACCAAATCTGCATCTGCAGACAAGGAAGAAACATCGGGTAACCTGACTGGCGGCGTGAAAAACCCTTATCTGGAAGCATCCGACTGGGGCTGGGAGATCGATCCGATCGGTCTGCGCGTAACCCTGAACAACTTCTGGGATCGTTACCAGAAACCATTGTTCATCGTAGAAAATGGTCTTGGTGCATATGACCGTGTTGAAGAAGACGGTTCGATCCATGACTCCTATCGAGTGGATTACCTGAAAAAACACATCGAACAAATGAAAGAAGCTATCAAAGACGGTGTGGATCTGATTGGATTCACAGCATGGGGCCCGATTGACCTTGTGAGTATGTCCACTTCCGAAATGTCCAAACGATATGGTTTCATCTACGTGGATCTGGATGACGAAGGTAACGGGACTCTCAAGCGTTCCAAAAAGGATTCATTCGACTGGTACAAAAACGTAATCTCCAGTAATGGTGAGCAACTGTAGTTCTCACGTTTTCTGAGCGGGCAAACCTGATATAACAGTTAGTGTTTAATGGAATTTAATGTTCCTGAGGGCCTGCTGATTAGCGTTTGTCCGTTTTTTTATGTGCTGCAAACATTACATATGGAGGGATATCTTTTGAAAAGATGGAGTATGAACACAAAAAGTATGGGATGGATGCTTGCCCTGACACTAAGTCTGAGTGTGATCTGGCCAGCCACCGTTGGTGCGGAAAGCACCCAGATTACTCGAATCCAGGCCAATACCTATGTTGGTGATCCTGGAGAGATGGTAGAGTCCTTTGACATTACTGTAGCGAATCCGGAGAAATATCAGAATCTGAAAGCTTCAGACTTCGAAATTACTGGAAATTATGATGGCTATCCCTTAAATGAAGCGGAAGAGATCATACAGAATGAGTATGAAGATGACGGAATAAAATTGACAATTACGGATCATACCATCCATATGGCGGTAAAGCCTTTTAAATATCCAGGTGGATTTAAGTCGGCATTTGCAGTCACAAGCAAGGCGTATCCTGAACTTTCTTTTGACGATAAAAATGTAAATGTAGTCAAAACTCGTACGGTCGATGAGTTTGAAAACGGACAATTTACAGGCAGTAATGGTGCGAACTTGTCCTATCAACTGAAACGAAGCACGTCCGAAGAACCAAAGCCGCTCATGGTATGGCTCCATGGTGGTGGCGAAGTTGGTACGGACGGGCGCAGCCATCTTACTGCAAATCGTGGAGCTGTAGTCTGGACGGAATCAGGGTATGATACTTCCGTACTGGCCGTACAGTATCCTGAGAATTACAGCTTCAAAATCTATGATAACCCGCAGCAACTGGCCCAGATGCAGGCGTACTTCGTGGCGCAGTATGAGTTGATTCAGAAGCTGGTTGCTGAAGGTGAAGTTGATCCGAATCGAATCTATCTGTCTGGTGTTTCCAGTGGCGGTGGTGGTGCCTTCCGTTTCTTGACACAATATCCCGATCTGTTTGCTGGAGCGATTATTGTAGCGGCCAAGGATACGGTAGCGGATTACACCGGATCTGTAGAAGCATTCAAAAAAGAACTGAAAGATATTGTGGATGTCCCAGTATGGATTATGCATGCCCAAAATGATCCAACCACTGACAGCCGGACAAGCTCTTTGGCTTATCAGGCTTTGACTGAGCTTGGAGCCAAGCATGTCAATATGATGCTGTATGACGATGCATACATGGATAGCCAAAGACTGTACGGTGGCATGAAGCATTGGTCATGGGTACCGGCTTTTGACAACAAAGAAGTACTTGCCGACCTGTTCCAACTAAGCAAAGGGACTTCAGGGGAACAGGATGGAGGTAACATAGAGCATGGAACAAAACCAACGGAGCCTGTGACAAGAGCGCAGATCGCCCTCGTGCTTGCCAACAAGTTAAATCTTCCTGAAGTATCCGAATCTGCTTACCCGTACACAGATTCTGCTCCTGAATGGGCTCGTCAGGCCATTGCGACAGTGACCAAGGCAGGATTGATGAAAGGTGTCAGCAATCAGATGTTTGCCTCGGGAGAGGAAGTAACACGTGCACAGATGGCAGTGATCGTAGACCATATTTTGACGAGTCGCGGTTGGAATGCTGCAGGCGAGTCAACTGTAGTATTGTTCAAGGATTTGAATGATAAGCATTGGGCTTATGAAGCCGTTCAGAATAGTGCCAAAGCCGGTATTATGTCCGGTATGTCCAAAGATCAATTTGAGTCATCGAAGTCGGTTACAGGTGCTCAGCTGGAGCTGATTCTACAACGATTGGAACAATTGCCAACCAACTAAGTTTTATAACCAAACTATTATAGTGATAAATAATGAGAGGAATGATTGATATGACTACACCATTTCCGAAAGACTTTCTATGGGGCGGCGCTGTAGCAGCCAACCAACTTGAAGGAGCTTATAATACAGATGGCAAAGGTCTTTCTGTTCAAGATGTCATGCCTCACGGGATTACAACGCCTAGAACGGAAGGTCCTACAGAGGATAACCTGAAACTGATCGGGATCGATTTCTACAATCGCTACAAAGAGGATGTTAAACTGTTTGCTGAAATGGGCTTCAAAGTGTTCCGTACATCCATCGCTTGGTCCCGTATCTTCCCTAAAGGTGATGAAATGGAGCCAAATGAGAAAGGTCTGCAATTCTACGATGACCTGTTCGATGAGTGCCACAAATACGGGATTGAACCACTCGTAACGATCTCTCACTATGAGACACCGCTGCATTTGTCCAAAACGTATGATGGCTGGGTAAACCGTAAAATGATCGATTTCTACGAGCGTTATGTAACAGTGCTGTTCAACCGTTTCAAAGGCAAAGTTAAATACTGGCTGACGTTTAATGAAATCAACTCCATCCTGGAGGAACCATTCATGAGTGGTGGGATCTACACGCCAAAAGCAGAACTGTCCAAACAGGATCTGTACCAAGCGATCCATCATGAACTGGTAGCCAGTGCCTTGGCTGTGAAACTGGGTCATGAAATTATGCCTGAAGCGAAAATCGGCTGTATGGTACTGAGCATGCCTACGTATCCGTTAACTCCGAACCCGGATGATGTGGTTGCAGCGATGCATGCGGAACAGCGCAATGATATCTTTGCTGATATCCATGCACGTGGTTACTATCCGAAATACATTAATCGTTATTTCAAAGCGAATAATATCAATATCAAGTTTGAAGATGGCGATGCTGAAATTCTGAAGCATACTGTAGACTTTATCTCGTTCAGTTATTATGTAAGTATCTGTGAGACAGGTGATCAGGAGAAACGGGTTGAAGGAAAAGGAAACCTGTTCGCAGGTGTGCAAAACCCTTATCTCAAAGCGAGCGAGTGGGGCTGGCAGATTGATCCGCAAGGACTACGCGTAACGCTGAACAAATACTGGGACCGTTATCAAAAACCATTGTTTATTGTCGAAAATGGTCTGGGAGCAGTTGATGAGCTGATCACGGACGAAAATGGCAATAAAACGGTGAACGATGATTACCGTATTCAATACTTGAATGACCATCTGGTACAGGTGGGCGAAGCTCTTGAGGATGGCGTAGAAGTGATGGGTTACACGTCATGGGGCTGTATTGACCTGGTAAGTGCTTCAACAGCAGAGATGAAGAAACGTTATGGTTTCATCTATGTAGACCGCAACAATGACGGTTCAGGAACACTGGATCGTTACAAGAAAAAATCATTCCACTGGTACAAAGAAGTTATTGGTACGAATGGCGCAAGTCTTAAGAACAACAACGTGTAAATATTAGTTCTTAAAGCATGGTTGTACACGCACCTTCTTATGTCACATTAATGCACATTAACCGCTTTCACAAAAACATTGTCATATGGATAATTATATGGTAAGATGGGCCTAAGGCTAATGAATACTGGATTGTTACTGTTCAATCAGGCAAAACCAGAAGCAGGGCATATCTCGTGACCTGCTTTGGTTTTGCCTTTTACTACTTTGACGGTGCAAGGTGATGTGAAGAAATGAAAATTGAGAAGGTGCTGAACAACAACGTAGTTACCGTAATTGATCCGGGAGGAAACGAACTGGTCGTTATGGGACGTGGAATTGCCTTCAAAAAGCATACTGGTGAATCGATTGACGAGAGTCTCGTCGAAAAAATATTCTCGCTTGAAAGTAAGGAAGTATCACAGAAACTCAAAACACTTCTGTCTGATATCCCGGTTGAATATGTCGAGTGCTCGGATGAGATTATCCGTTATGCCGAGACGGTGTTAGGTGAGAAGCTGCATGAAAGCATCTACATTTCACTGACGGATCATATTCATTTTGCCATTGATCGACATCGTCAAGGATTGCAGATCCGTAACGCATTGTTCTGGGAGATCAAGCGCATGTACCGGAAGGAATATGCCATTGGACTCAAGGCGCTACAGATTATTGAGGAAACGTTAGGTGTCCTGTTGCCCGAAGACGAATGCGCATTCATTGCAATGCATCTGGTTAATGCCCAGATGAACGGTGAGATGAGGGAAACGATCAGTATTACAAACATTGTTAAGGACATACTTAACATTGTAAGACGTAGTTTTGTGATTGAACTTGATGAAGATTCATTGAGTTATTATCGATTTTTAACTCATCTGAAGTTCTTTGCCCAACGTGTGTTGCAAGGAACGGCGATTGAAGATAAAGAAGAAGATAATCCCCTTCATGACTTGGTGAGCAAGCAGTATCCGGAAGCACATGCATGTGCAGTAAGGATCAGTGACTATACGCGTAAGATCTATAATCGGGTGTTGTCCAAGGAAGAAATACTGTATCTGACCATTCATATTGAACGAGTTGTCAGAAATGAACAAACAATTGAATAAAGTTGGGATTGTTACTGCTAAAAAGGCAAAACCTAAACGTTGAATAATGATAAGCTTTTCTGCTTTGTCATTATTCAGTGTTTAGGTTTTTTTTTAACCTTCATTACACATAAAAGGAGCAAAACACAATGGATAAACAACAATTGTCCAAGGATATTTTGAAGCTTGTTGGTGGCGAAGAGAATATCGATCAAGTCACACACTGTATGACAAGACTCAGATTCAACCTCAATGACAACAAAAAAGCGGACAAAGCGACGCTAAAAAATACACCAGGCGTTATGGGTGTTATGGAGAACGGTGGACAGTTCCAGGTCATCATTGGTAACGATGTACCTATCGTGTATAACGCACTTGTTGGCAACATGTCCAAATCTCCAAACGCAGATAATGCAACATCAAGTGCTTCAACTGGGGAAAAGAAAAAGAGAAATCCAATAAGTGCGCTGTTCGATTTCATCTCAGGTATGTTTACACCAATCCTGCCTGCGATTACGGGTGCAGGTATGATCAAAGGGATCGTGGCGATCCTGGTCGCACTTGGATGGTTGTCCGATACCAGCTCAACCTACATCATTTTGTCAGCAATCGGCGACGGTGCATTCTACTTCCTGCCAATCATTCTGGCGATAAGTGCTGCACGTAAGCTGGGTAGTAATATGTATATTGCTGCGGCGCTTGCTGCGGGCATTATGCACCCGACCATTACAGCATTACTGGCAGATGGTCACAACTCATCCTTTATGGGGATTACAGTCATAGCGGCAACGTATTCTTCTACAGTTATTCCGATTGTTCTGGCAGTTTGGATTGCTTCATATGTAGAGAAAGCCGTTGATCGTGTTATACATGCTTCACTTAAGTTACTCATTGTTCCAACAGTTACCCTTTTAATTATGGTTCCTCTGACGTTGATGACTGTAGGACCACTCGGTACTGTTCTTGGTAATGGTTTGTCTGGTGGTATTTCATGGTTGTTCGATAACATGTCCATCTTCGCAAGTATCCTGATTGGTGGTACGATGTCACTGCTGATCATTACGGGTATGCACTATGCGTTGTTGCCAATCGTTGTAGGTTCAATGACAACACTGGGGTACGACTTTATTATTCCACTGATGTTTGCAGCTAACCTTGCACAAGGTGGCGCAGCATTTGGGGTGGGACTCAGATCGAGAAATAGCAAAACCAAATCCCTTGCCTATTCCACAGGTCTTACGGCTATTATGGGGATCACGGAACCAGCGATGTATGGTATCAACATGAAGTTCAAAAAACCATTTATCGCAGCTCTCAGCGGGGGTGCTATTGCTGGTGCATTTATGGGAATCTTCAATGTTAAATCTTATGTTATTACAGGACTTGCAGGTCTGCCGAGTATTGCGGCATTTGTCAGTCCAGCAATTAGCACTTTGATTTATGCTCTGGTTGGTGGTTTGATTGCCATCGTAGCTGCAGCAATCATTACGTATATCCTGGGCTTCCAAGAAGAAAATGCAACTGAGCCAGCAGCACCAGCAGCTGAGCCTGCAAAATCAGCAGTAACGACTTCTGTTGTAACTGAAGAAGCAAAAGCACAAGATGAGCAAGTATTCAGCCCGATCACAGGTGAAGTTAAACCGCTGAGCGAAGTTCCAGACCCTGCATTCTCTGAAGAGATTATGGGTAAAGGATTCGCGATTCAACCATCTGAGGGACGTGTTGTATCTCCGATCAACGGTACAGTATTCTCGTTATCGAAGAGTGGACATGCCATTGGTCTGGTAAGTGATACAGGCGCAGAGATGTTGATTCATATCGGGATTGATACCGTGAAGCTGAAAGGTCAATTCTTCTCTCCTAAAGTTCAAGCAGGTGCGAAGGTTACCGTAGGTGATGTATTGATGGAGTTTGACCGGGAAGAGATCGAAAAAGCCGGTTACACGACGATTACACCTGTTATTATTACAAATATGCATCAGTATGAGTCCATTGAATCTGCTGGTCGCACTACGATCAAAGAAAAAGACTTGTTGTTTACAGCTAAAGCTTAACCATAAAAAATGAAACAGCAGCTTCACCGGAGTGTAATCCGGTAAAGCTGCTGTTTTTTTGCTTATAGCTTTTACACGGGAAGCATATCCTGCACCAATTGCACAAAATGTTGTGCAGGCTTGGACAGATAGCGGTTTTGTAGCCAGACCAGCGCCGAGCCAACCGTGGAATGCTGATCCTGAATGCAATATACGTGGAAAGGGTGCTCTTGGTATAGCTGCAGTACCGTATGAGGCACGATGGAACTGGCGAAGCCGAGTCGGACCAGCTCGAGCAACATATTAATGTCTGAGCACTCACCCATGATGGAGGGGGTAACCTGATGCTCCCGGAACTTGTCCAGAATCAACTCGAACATGCCGAGTCCCTCTGTACTTGGAAGCAGTAGAGGGATACCTGTAAGCTGTTCAAAATAAGTCCCCATCTCCACTCCTGGTCCCATCTCTGTCGGACTATCAAGTGGTGTCGAAGAAATATAGAAAAGGGGCTCCTGTGGCAGATGCAGCACCTCATAACGTTCAGTCTGGACAGGCATGCGTACACAGGCAAGTTCAACTTTGCCATCTTCCAGCAATCGGCATAATTGCGCAGATTCATTTTGTTGAATTTTATAGGTAACCTGTGGGTGGGTGGTGCGAAACTGTTGCAGTGCTTGCGGGATCAGGCGATCCGATATGGTATTGATGCCGATCGCAAGTTTGCCCCGGATGCCATGACGGAAACTTTGCATCTCCATTACAGCTTCCTCCATATATTTGGTCAAGGTAACCGCATAATCATAGAAGCTGCGACCCGCCTGCGTTAGCTCCATCATACGTCCTTTGCGTTCAAACAACATTACACCAAGCTCTTCCTCCATTAACTTAAGCTGCTGGCTTAAGGGTGGCTGAGCCATGTGAAGTCTTCGGGCTGCTGCTGTAATCTGTTTCTCCTCAGCAATGGCAATGAAATAGCGACATTGTTTGATATCCAAGTGGTTGTTCTCCTTCGCTTGCAATGTATATGTAATTCGTATGGAAAGCCAACAAAACATGTATTTTTAATATACTACGATCTTATGTTACCATACATTAGATTTGCATACCTGACTAACAGGGTTTGGTTTCTATATCAATATTACTGCATGAGAAAGACCTTGAATTGGAGGATAAAACAACGTGGTTAAAACAATACATGATGCTGCTCAAGCGGGCCATACCGATGAGGTCATTCGATTTATCACACAACAGGGTAACCGGTTGAACGAACGGGATGCATTGGGGCGGACACCTCTGATGGCTGCGGTGCACGGTAACAAGATAGACACGGCAAGGATGCTAGTGGACGCCGGAGCCGACATTAACCTTCAGGATGCACGATTGGACAACCTGCTGTTATACGCGAGTGCTGAGGGTATGTATAACATGGTCGAATTGGCGATTACAGCAGGTGCAGATACGAAGTTAACGAATCGTTTTGGCGGCACAGCTCTTATCCCGGCAGCGGATCGGGGCCATGTGGACATTGTGGAGCTTCTGCTTACACGCAGTGATGTGGATGTGAACCATATCAACAACCTGGGGTGGACAGCCTTGCTGGAAGCGGTCATTTTGGGAGATGGTGGGCCGCGTCACCAACAGATTGTTGCCTTGCTTTTGCAATATGGTGCAGATCCAAAGATTGCGGATCGGGACGGGATTACACCACTTGCACATGCGAGCCGACATCGGTATGCCGTGATGGAACGACTATTAACCCAAGTCTGAAGAGACTTATACATTTATGATACAGAACAGTGAAAGGATATTCCAAACGAATGAACAGACATCAAGAGCATTTTTCACAAAAGAATATGAAGGACGTATCTTCACTGATTTTGGCAGGTATACAGTGGTTTTTCTTCCTGTTTACCAATACAGTTGTTGTTCCGCTATCCATTGGACATAATTTTCATCTGTCTCCGGATGCCATCGCTGCCTCCATGCAGCACGCATTTATCCTTACCGGAGCAGTGTGTATTCTTCAAGCTGTATTCGGTCATCGATATGCGATTATGGATGGTCCGTCAGGGTTATGGTGGGGATTGACGCTAAGTTTGACGGTATCTGCTTCATCGGCCGGTATGAGTCTGGAGCGTATTGGCGGTGGGTTGGCTGCAGGTTTTCTATTAGCGGGACTAACGATGGTGATTCTGGGTTGGCTGGGAGCAGCGCAAGTGCTGCAAAAGCTGTTCACACCTATGGTGAAGAGTGCCATGTTGTTTCTAATGACGATTCAATTAACCATGAATTTTTTCAAAGGTATGATTGGATATACGGAGTTTGGTCGCTTCGATCTGCCTGTTGCCGCATTGTCCGTTGTCATTGCATTTTTGGTGGCATGGATTCAATTAAAGGGCAGGGGGAAACTGGGGAACTACGCGATCCTGATTGGGATTGTGGCAGGCTGGATCGCTTATAGTCTATTGTTTCCTGGACAACATGGCGGACAGCCTAATCAGGCCCCGGCTGGACTCGAACTGTTTCCATGGGGAGCACCCAGATGGGAACCGGGTATTGTCATTACTGCATTTTTCGTGGGGTTGGTGAACATGACGAATTCGATCACCACATTAAGCACAGTTGAGAAACTATACCGGACAGAAACAACAAGCCGTCAGTATAGGCATTCCTATACGCTAACGGGTCTGTTCACGATGTTGTCAGCCTGTGTAGGTGTGCTGCCCTTTGGTTTATTTGCATCATCGATCGGATTCTTGGAGAGTACTCGCATTCTGCGTCGTGCTGCCTTGATAATTGGAGCGGGGATGTTATGTGTGATAGGTCTTACACCTTCAGTGACAGCATTTTTTGCACAAATACCACCAAGCGTCGGCAGTGCGGTTTTGTTCGTGGCTTATCTTCAGATGTTTGGCACGGCACTAAGAACACTTGAAGGTACAACGTTTAATTCTAAAACGATCTATCGTGTAGCGCTGCCGGTCCTTACGGGAGTTGCGGTCATGAATATTCCTGCGGAGGCCTTTCAAACTTTGCCCATGTACCTCATTCCGATCATAAGTAATGGTCTCGTCATTGGGGTATTGGTCTCACTGGTTCTTGAAAAAACCGTGAACTGGTCCAAAATGGAACAACCAGCGACAGTTAGTAAAGCGGCATAAAGAGTTTCATCTTGCGACAGTCCAATTTGATTGGGCTGTTTTTTTGTTATCAGGCTATATGGCATCTAACTATTTCACAATAATTTTGCCTTGTCCTGCAAGCATTCGCATCTCTCTAGAGAGACGGTCCTGGTTCCCATCCTGCATTTCGAGTTGAACACCATAATGCCATGAGGTATTTTTTTCTTGACCCCAGCGGAGAGTGCCTTCCATATATAGAGGGTCTTCAAAGAGCAGCATATTCATTCCAATCCGAATATCGTTATTCTCTACAGGAAGGGACAGCGGAAATGACAGCTGACAGCCGGATCGACTGATATCGCAGAGTTCGGCCTGGATGGGTTTGGCGGGTGCGTTAACCCCGTTGATGCTGAGAATATAGATCTCAAAGTGGATTGGTTCCTTCAATGTGTAGCGAAAGGGTTCTTTTCTATTGTTAATTGACATGGCTTGGCTTCCTCCATCAGGTTCAAAAAAAGTCAGTTATGCTTATATCGACCATTTGGAGCGAGAAATGAAGAGTTGCGCAAGCAGAGATGGTCCATGGGTTCCTTTTACACGTGTATCAGGCTTGATATAATGATGGAATATATTTCTGAGGTCAGACCTGGATCAGACAGAAGGGAGGGGTGAATATGAGAGGAACATTTCGAATGGTTACAGATACGGCAACATTGTGCCTGTATGATCTGGCAGCGTTAAAACATCGGCTTGAGGATACTTCGGACTGGTGGTCCATTCCAGTGGATGAGCTGGCTGAGGTGAATGCAGGTCATTGTCTGTTCCTGAATCTGGGTGCGGATGGAGTGTATGAGGTGGAATGGAGCCTGGAGGGTGAAGAGGAGGATTCAGATCCAGATCACGCAGCGGAACGGGGAAAGGGGTATCATCTGCAAGTTCCGTCTGGGCACGTCTATCTGGGAGCGGCGGATGATGTCACTGGGGGTGAATTGGAGCCGGATGAGACGTGTGAAGGGGTTCTGTTGCAGTTAAAGCCCGGAAATTATGCGTGTATCGTCTCCAGAGAAGCCAGTCGGATCACCATTGTCATGACACCAAGTATTCAGGGAAATAACACGCTGGATGAATTAATACGGATATAGTGTACATATACGAACAGGAGGGATTCATATGCAGGATTGGAACGAGATAATGATGATGAATGCAGATGCCCTGCGTAAACGGATGAGAATACTCGCTGCTTTGGATATCATCTTTTCGGAGGAAGAATGGTTACGCGTTCATCATTATGAAGCTGAACTTCAGCCAGGTGTGGCATGGGGAAGCATCAATAACGGCGCAGGTGATCATCTGCATGTATTGTTTACGAACTCAGGCACGCTGATCAAAGGATTTGATCATGAGTCACCCTTGAGCCCACATGCTCGTGAGGACGGAGAAATCTATCCGGGCATGTATGATGAAGTACCAGAGGCCTTGATGGCTGTACTGCGAGATCATGAGGAAACGTTGGATCTGGAGGATGTGACCTTTTGCCTATGGCAGGAAGGGAACGACTTGCCATGGAAGGTTGGTAACTGGATTCAGCTGGCGATGGCCGAGGAAGACAAAGTGGACGCTAGAGGTGGCGCAGAATTTTTGCTGGGATATGTGGAGAAGAACCCGGAAGATTACGCTGATTGGTCCAAAGGGTACTATGACTTGCCGGATCTGCCGTTGGAAGCCGTAGCTGAAGTATATGAAGGAAAACCGGTGACCGCCAGACTGATTAAGCAGTTGTGTACTGAGAGAGATGTAGCAGCAGCACTGGATGAGTTACAGCAACGCGGGTACGCCGTGGAACAAACGTAATGGAGTAGCAAAGGAGGAGAGGTAGATTATGTACACTGTACAACTGGAACGTATGCGTGAAAAGTTGATCACTCTCCGAAGTCTGGACCCGGATCTGGAGCTGTTTGGCGCAGAAAACCATGAATATGAAATGGCGTCTGTGTGGACCCAGAAGGATATTACGCAATTTGAACAGAAATGGCGAATTGAGTTGCCGGAGGACTATAAGGTATGGCTTCTTCATATGGGAACGGGTGGAGGGCCTTATTATGGTTTAGAAAACCCGAATGACGGTGTATACGCTGTGCTGGGTTATGACGATGAGCTGAACGCGGTCTCGGACCCTTTCCAATTCACGGAAGCATGGAACTGGAACTATGACTGGTTCGATGACAGCAAGGAAGAAGAGGAATGGGAAGCGCTGGAACACGAATATTTTGATCCAAAATGGTCGGCAGGCATGCTGCGCATCAGTGATTTTGGTTGTGGCATATCGATGAATCTAATTGTTAAGGGAGCCTCTTACGGAGAGATATGGGTTGATGACCGGGCTAACCGCAATGGAATCTATCCTGATCAATATTGGGGCAATACGAATCGATTACATTTTCTGGACTGGTATGAGTTGTGGTTGGATCGTTCAATCCATCAAATGCATGAACAAAAGCAATCATCTGGAGCAAAAGAAGTCTGAGGGAGGTTGTACATATGGGCTGGGAATATGGAATTAGCACAACAGAACCTGCAATTTTACCTGAAGTTGTGAAGCGTTTGGCAAGTTCATTAACGTTTACCAACATGTACAGCTTAGAACACCAAGCCAACAGCTTTGTATTGAAACGTGAAGATCCTTCCTGGCCTAGAGCCCTTGAAGTGTGGATAGAAGAGGCTTCCGGATTAGAAGAGATTGTGGATGGGGATTCGTATATCTACTGTTTGTTTCATATCTGGGGTGAAGAGGCGCGGGGCTGGATGCATCAGATGGAGCGAGAAACCAGCCAGGTTGATGGTGGTTTAATCTGGTTTGAACTCTGATCGGTAAGAGATTTGCCTGAAACAGGAGGAGCATATATGACTAACAAATCAAAGAGAACAATTCCTGCGCTCATGTATCAGTATCAAGGTCCACAGCGGAATGTGGGTTTTGTTTTATCCCCTTTATACATAGAAGAATCGGTTGAAGTAGAGATGGAAGACATGCTGTTCATATATAATGAAGACTTTGACTATATTCGACCCGCATTGGATCGCTCATTTCCCTTAACTGACCCACGAACTGGAGAAAAGATGAAGGCTCTTGATCCCTGCTGGGAGAATCCGATTACGAAGGATGTGTGGGTGGGGATTTTATCAGAGCTGGATCAACAGGTGGTTGCAGAGCCTGAATTACGGAATTTTTTGAATCAGTTCATAGCTTGGGTGAGAAACCATCTGCAATTGGCCGACGGGATCGAAGTCACCGGCAACCTGTAAGTTAGTTGATCTTGGATTGTTCATGCTTGTGAGTAATTCAGTATATCGGCGGCCGATTGTTATGTAATCAAGCTCCCTCATGATGATGGCGGAGCTTTTTTTGATGAACAAATATTAAAAACCGTTTGCTTCACTCACCCGTCTTATACCACAGAAAGAGAGAGAAGGAGGGATGCGGGGTGGAAACAAAAGCAGAGATGAACCAGAGGATCTATGTACAGACCGAAGACGAGACGGAATTTGTGCAATCCATTATGGAACATCAAGATACGCTCATTTCCATTGCCTACAGTTATCTGCGTAACCAGCAAGATGCGCTGGAAGCTGTGCAGGAGATGACGTGCCGTGCTTGGATCAAACGTCGTACGCTGAACAATGAGAAGGCGTTCAAATCTTGGATCATTCGAATTCTGATCTATGTCTGCATCGATGAACAGAGGCGCCGCAAGCGGGCGACACCTCTGGCGAAGGAGGATATGGAGGACAGCATTCCGGCATCTTGGATGATTAGCGTTGATGATAATCGAATCGCTATGGAATCTCTTTTGCAAAAGGTGAAACCGAAATATCGCCATGTATTATTGCTAAAATATTATAACGACATGACACTGACGGATATTGCCTCCATCCTCGGCAAACCGGAAGGAACGATCAAGACCTGGCAGCACAAGGGACTCCAACAGTTGCGCAAGTTGATGAAGAACAGGAGGGATTGGCATGACCACTAACCCGGAGGAGAAAGCACTTCTTGCAGATGCATATCAGGTAAAAAGAGAGAAACAGCAATGGAATCCGGCGGATACGACTGTTGCGATTCAACGTGGTCTCGCGAAGGGCAGAACAAAACGATCAGGTAGGACCGTTCATATCAAATGGATTACGGCAGTGCTGGTCACGGCCCTGGCCGCGGGTTGGTTTCTCTTAGGTCCGCTTGGGAGTTATGGTCAAGAGCAGGCAACATATACTGAGCCTGTAACCCATTGGGGAGTGCTAGAGCCCTTTCGTGGCCTGCTAACTTCGGATATGGACCGTGCTACGATTACTTCAACGCTCAATCATGGTTATGTGCAACTTGTGGATCGGACGGTTACATCGGGCATATATCAGTTTACCGTGAATGCGGTTATGGCAGATGAGAACAGGATAACCGTATTGTATACCGCCAAGACGGATGCTTCGCAAGAGATTTATTCGATAGTCAATACCAAGATGACGGATGCAAGAACAGGTTATGTCCTTGATAACGGAAATATAGGAGGTATACATTTTTCGAAGGATAAGCATACCATTTATGGCCGGAATACAATTGAGCGTAATCGAAATAAACCGCTGCCTGAGCAAGTGAATCTTCAGTTCCAGCTTTCTTCCGTTGTTCCAGATGTGGTGGAATATTCAGAAAACGGGGAAAAGGAACGGAAATATAAATATTCCAAAAAAATGAATCTTTCTTTTGCGCTGGATCCTAAGTTTTCTATCCCCAAAACGGAAGTCATTAACGTTAATCGGACTTTTACTCTTGGAGGCTATGAGGTCTTATTGTCGGAGGTGGAGATGTCTCCGCTAGTAACTCGGGTCAAATTTGTCCATGCACCTGATCAAGAGATGGATTACAAAACGAAGTTGTCGCTCAACGAGATCGTTTGGCCTATCGAGATCATTTCGATCTCCAGGAATGGGAAGCAGACCAAGTTATCCATGGTAGGCGGGAGCGGAACGGAGGACGGAATGATGTATTCTTTCAGCAGCAATCTGCTGGACAATCCGGAGTCAATGATATTAATAATTCGTGGCAAACCAGATAAGGTCTATGATGATTTACAAGAAGCCAAGCAAGATGAACTGAAAATCAAAATCAAATAAGAAAACTAACTGGCAATACTCTTATTCAGATTAGGTGGACGTTAGTGAAATAAGAGAAGGGATGTCCCTCAAGGTCGTAAGCCTTGTGAGACATCCCTTCTTAAATATGAAAACGGCGGATCTTATACAGTTAAAATATCTACTCCCAGAGCTGGAAGAGTCAAATTTTGATCCAACCTCTCGCTGGTCAACAAGCTCTGATACGGAACGTCCAGCGTAATCTCTCGTTGCTCATTCGTCAAATTGATCAGGAAGAGAAATTTTTGCTCCCCCTTTGTTCGAATCGACAGCTCGACACCTTCCGGCAGCTGGAATTTGGGCGCCAAATCCTTTTCCTTCAGAATGCCTTCAAACAACTGATAGAAATACGATGGCTCCGGCCAAGTGCCGACATAATACACTTCACCTTCACCAAACTTATTGACAGTAACCGCTGGTATACCTTCGTAAAAGTCGTTATCATACCAGGCGATCGGCTCTGCCCCTCGCAGTTCCAGTAGATCACACCATTGCTTCGCAGCGAATGTCTTGCCTTCCGCGTTCCGTATCCGATGCTCACTGTTGCCGATTGCATCATATTCACTTACGACAACACCCGCCGCTTGGGCCAGTAGCCCAGGCAGAGGAAGCATCTCACACACATTTCTCATGTTCTTCACACCAGTCCGATTGGTGAGGACAACCGTTCCACCCTTGGCTGCGAATCGCTCCAGTCGTTGTGCTACTTCTTCACTTAACAGGAAGAGGGAAGGGACAACGACCAGCTTGTACCCGTCGAGCTCCTCGGTCCAATTGATAACGTCTGTACCTACGCCCATTTTCAGAAATGCATTATGCATGGAGGACAAGTTGTCTATATAGTGTATTCCTCCTTCCGCCTGCGGCTGAAGGGAAAGCGCTGTATGCTGATCATGCGAATGCAGAATCGCAACCTGGGTAACAATGGTCGAGTCGGCAAGCAACTCTCCTAACTGGTTCACCTCGCGAGTAAGCTCGGCAAACTCCCTGAACCTGCGTCCAGGAACATTGCTGTGGTCGATCAGCCCATGCCAGAATTGTTCGGCTCCGACAGTTGCACTCCGCCAGCGGAAATGGACGACCATATCTGCACCGCGGGCGATTGTCTGCCAGGAGCGAGCACGGATCAAGCCAGGATAGGGGGTGCGCTGAATCGGCATCCAGGCTCCCTGTGCTCCGCTGAGCTGTTCCATTACCCAGAAATTCCGGCGTTTGATGCCGCGAACCAAGTCCAGCGTAAGCGCGCCGTTCCTCGGAAACCGATCGCCATAATCGCGATACAGCTCATTCGGATAATAATCAACAGAGACGAAGTCCAATTCGTTGTGCATATCATAATAGTCCAGGCTATTCGGATATTGCCACATGTTATGCGTCACGAATTGGCCTGGACAGTTACGGCGTAAAATCTCAAGCTGCCATCCCAGCAGATAACCTACGCTGTCGGAACAAAACCGCTTGTATTCCAGAAGATAGGAAGGATTCATCGGTTTGCTGGGTCCGAGCGGTGTTGTTACCTCAGCCCAGCTACTGTACTCACCACTCCAGACGACTGTACCCCACTCCCGGTTCAAATCCTCCAGATTGGAATAACGCTTTTGCAGCCAAGCGACAAATGCACGATTACATGTATCACAATGGCACTCCTGGTAGTGCATCTCGTTATCGATTTGCCAGCCAATGACGGCTGGATGCTTACCATAGCGCTGTGATATCGCTCCCACAAATTTGGAACCCAGCATTCTCAAGGAAGGGCTGTTGTTGCAGCGATGTCCACGCACACCTGGCCGAATAATGTGGAGTTGTTCATCCATGGGCAGCACATCCGGATAACGGGTTGTCATCCAGTTTGGCGGGGTATTGGTGGGGGTGCATAACACAATTTCCATACCACGCGAAGCGAATACTTCTATAGCCGCATCCAGCCATTCAAATTGATAATTACCCTCAGTCGGTTCCATTCGGCTCCAGGCGAACTCCGCCATTCGCACAACTGCAACCCCTGTCTCTTGCATAAGTATGGCATCTTTCTCCCATAACTCCGGGGTCCATTGTTCTGGATAATAATCAATTCCGATCTTAATTGTCATCCTGTGATCTCCTTTATTTATCAATATATTGCGATTATATGGTATATTAATTCGAGTGAATATCTTAAATAATTAATATGATATAACAATATTAAGATCAGGAGAGTTAGTCGTATGCCTCATCCCAATCGTAATTTCCCGGTGTTATCTACCCGAGACAAGCTGCTCCCTTTTTATTTACTTGGCATCGGCCTGCATCATGAACAGGAGCATATCCGCCGAGATCAAGGCATTCAGGATTATCAGTGGATACAATGCCGCAGCGGTGTGGGCAAGCTCAAGCTAAGTGAAACGGAACATATCGTCAAGCCAGGTATGGGCATGCTGTTGTTCCCTGGACAGAAGCACGAATACTATGCGCTATCCGACAGTTGGGAAGTCGACTGGATCATTTTTGATGGCAACGGGTCAGCAAGCTTGTTTGAAACCGTTGGCATTGTTGACACATGCGTATACACGCTTGCACAGCCTGAATACCTTCTATCCCGAATGCGGG
This sequence comes from Paenibacillus sp. AGC31, assembly GCF_057334655.1. Classification (NCBI taxonomy): domain Bacteria; kingdom Bacillati; phylum Bacillota; class Bacilli; order Caryophanales; family Paenibacillaceae; genus Paenibacillus; species Paenibacillus sp. AGC31. The sequence continues at coordinate 255,388 of NZ_JBHFJH010000001.1, read as the reverse complement.
AGCTGCTGCAAGCTGCCTTAACACCACAAGAGCAGACATTAAGCAATTACGCTTGCTCCGCCATTCTCTACACCTTATTGACAGAGATTATTCAACGCGTATCTGTCGAGGGAAGTGATACGGTCGGGCAGCAGTATGAGCGATTAAAACCGGTTCTGGACTATATTGAACAGCATTATGCTGAAGAGATTACTTTGCCAATGCTGGCTGGATTGATTTGTGTCACACCAGAATATTTCTGTCATTTGTTTAAGAAGACGACAGGTATTCGTCCCATCAGTTATGTTAATCAGGTAAGAGTCAACAAGAGCAAGGAACTGCTGCTCGATAATGTGCAACGCGGGATGGAGGATATTGCTCGTCAAGTCGGCTTCGAATCGACCAGCTATTATGGAGCCATCTTCAAGAAGCTGGAACGAATCACACCCGGTACCTTCCGCCGCAGCTATCAGAAGTCGTAACATATTATTATCCCCAAGTTAATGGTTTTCGTCAGAGGCTTTAGGAACTGACCCGAGGGCGGATCAGTTCCGAGTTGTATCACATAGTACTCGTGAATAGAGCCGCTAATTAGCGGCTCTATTTTGTATGAAAGAATGGCCTGGTTTTGTTTTTCACTATATCTGATCTGCTGTTGCGAAAAAGATAATATTGTTGTCTTTTTGCAATTATTGTATTGTCACAGCCAAAGTTACACGATATAATCGAGTTGTCTTAGAGGATAATATTATAAAGGATGGTGAAATTTTGAAGAAATTTTCGATGCTTTTACTCGCTGTAACTCTATTGTTGCTAACTGTCTCCACAGCCCCGTCTACATATGGTGCGGCCAGTTATCCAAACACAGGTACGAACGGGTTGACTGGTTTTGCAGGCAGTGCCAAGAATGAAAATGGTGTATCCAAGTCAGCCACGACAGGTGGCAAGAACGGTCAGGTGGTTTACGTTAGTAATCTCAATGACTTGAGAACACATATGGCGGGCTCTACAGCCAAGATTGTAGTCGTTGAACAGAATATTTCTTCCTCTACGCTGCAAAAGGTTGAATTCGGAGCGAACAAGACACTTGTAGGTTCCTTTGGCAAACATACATTAACGAATATTCATTTCAGATCCACAAGCAGTTCAAGCAATGTGATTTTTCAAAATCTGACTTTTGAACACGCTTCCAATATTAATGCCAATGATGATATCCAGATGTATATCACTTCAGGCTCCAATTACTGGATTGATCATGTGACGTTTGCTGGTCATAGCTACAGCTCTGGCGGTAGTGATCTGGACAAACTTCTGTATATTGGCGATCGCGCGGACTATATTACGATTAGCAATTCCAAATTTGCGAACCATAAGTATGGCGTCATCCTCGGTCATCCGAATGATGGGAACAGCAGTTACAATGGTGTGCCTCATGTGACGATGTCCAACAATTACTTCGAAAATTTGTATGTGCGTGGTCCTGGACTTTTAAGATATGGTTACTTCCATCTCAAAAACAACTATGCAAACAACTTTAATCAGGCCATCACAATTGGTGAAAAAGCACGGATTTATTCCGAAAACAACTACTTTGGTGCTGGTGCTGAAAAGGGTGGCATCCTGGATGACAAAGGAAAAGGTGAGTTTACGGATACGGGAAGTACACCAGCGCTTAATAGTCCGACTTCTCCTAAAACGAACTGGAGACCAAGCTCCAATTACAGTTATCAGGTAGAGAGTGCCAGCTACGCGCGTGAGTTCGTCACCAAGTATGCAGGCTCCTCCAATACGACACTTGTATTCGGAAAGTAAGATTTGCTGCACATCCATTCACGACCAAAAGGCCTGTCTTGTGCGCCATAACGTATAAGACAGGCCTTTTTTGTTTGTAAAATGATATGCTTACATATCATTTTACAGTTCATATAAATTTTTAATTAACAATACCGATATACATAAAGTAGCGCTGATTTCATACTTGTGAAGTTAATATGTACTATGTTAAGGCGCTGCGTTTTTGCGATTTGTGCATAAGCAGGACCAAAGACTAGTAGATGTAGTACAGAAAGGCCCTACAGTTCACATTTAACCTACATAAAAGGACGGGGTATGCATGGATCGTATGGACGAAATTATTTGGAAAAGGAACAAATTAATCGGTATCATTTTGTGGATTATTATTGCCATTGGTATGGGTCTGGCCTTTATGATGCCGAAGTTACTTGTGTCCAATGGAGTAGCTCTGATCTTTGTTGTATGGATTACATACGCTAATGTGAAAAAGAAACATATTCATCTCATTCCATGGCTGATTACCGTATTACTAACAATATGTGGAGTCTATGTCGGTTGGGGAACGGTCAATTTTGCGTTAAGTTTGGTGATAACCGCAGTTCTACTGTTATTTCCTAACAAGAAATTTTTTGTGGTTGGATTTTCGGTATTACTAGTTAACAGTGTTCTTCAGTTATTTGTTATGAATACCGTTGACTCTGCTGAGCTAATGGGTAATATCGTCAATGTGGGATTATTTGCTCTCACAGGAGCCGTCTTGATGCTGGTCTCACAATTGAATCAAAGGCTCTTCCATGAAAGTGAAGTACGCCAGAATGAGGTGGAGCACTCTAAACAAAGAGTGGAAACCATGCTGGAACGTGTGAAGGAATCGGTCGAAGGTTTATCACGTTATACGGATCAATTGAAGCAAAAAGTGAATGCGACTGGCTCCATTACCAATGAGGTGACGCTTGGGTTCAGTGAGGTTGCAAAAGGTGTTGAGTTCCAGGCGACCAGTGTGGCCGAGATTTCGGAATCCTTGTCTGTGTCGGATCAGCATATCAAGGACGTTGCTTCGTATTCCCAGCAGATGAAAAAGTTGTCCGCAAGTATGGCAACAAGCACGCAAACTGGAAGTACACAGATGGACCAGCTAAACATCCAAATGCAAGATCTATATGAAACGATCAATACAACTGCAAATGACATGCGAAAGTTCAACGAGGAAAGTGAATCCATGACGCTTATGTTGAACAGCATAGTGGATATTGCGAGTCAGACAAACCTGCTTGCACTCAATGCAGCCATTGAAGCCGCTCGTGCGGGTGAGCATGGACGCGGGTTTGCTGTTGTATCAGAGGAAGTTCGCAAGTTGGCAGAGAACTCGGGTCAGTCCGCAAGTGATATCGGAACCATCCTGTCTCGATTAAAAGGGCAGACGCAGGCACTGACGGATCGATTCGAACGCATTCGTCAATCGTTACAACAAGGAAGAGATAGCGTCCATACGGCAGAGGAAGTATTCCGTACGATCAACAGCAACTCTCAGCATGTGTTGAATCAAGCGACAGATATCGAGACTAGTTCGGCGACCATGAAGGAATCTTCCACCAGAGTTGTGAATGAAGTTTCCGAGATTTCGAGTGTAACGGAGCAATCCAGTGCAGCGACAGAAGAGATTCTGGCGAGCATGGAAGAACAACGTAACCTGACACAGAAGATGGTAGAGAGCTTTGGAGAATTGGAGCAACTGATTGTGAACCTGAATGAGTTAGTCTCGGATCATCAGGCTTCTTCCGTTGGGAATAAACTTTAATAATAAATAGTTGAGGGCCTGTCGGTGCGTATTTTGCGTACTGGACGGGCTTTTTTCATCTGGAGTACAGCTTGATGCCGACATTTTTTTCCTATACAGTGTTGTGTAGAGTGTGAAGAGGATGGAGGAGAACGAACCGTGAATTGGTTGGAGATTAGCAAATCCAAAGATGTGGAACAAGTCAGAGCAGCCGTCGGTGTATTGGATATCAACGAACAGGATGATCGTGGACGTACACCGCTGATGCTCTTTTTGACAAATCGTATGCCAACTGAAGCAATCCGGTGTCTTCTGGAATCCGGCCCGGACCTGGAAGTGGAGGACAAGCTTGGGGATACCGCGCTGAAAAAAGCTGTGAAGTTTAAGCAAATTGAAGCTATTCAGCTATTGATTGAACATGGAGTCAAACTGGACGCTCTCCTTGGAATTCAGGCCAGTGCCTGGAACGCCGCGAGACGTAATCCGGACATAGCGGATATGTTACTGGACACCAAAGGTGCAGTCAGACTCAAGCTAACTCAGGCGGAGCAAAGTATTGTAGATGAAATTCTGTACGAGGAGTCTTCAGACAAGGCAGCTGCCCAAATCCGTGCACTGGATTCAGCTGTACTCCTGCATGCCATCGTGAATGGATACAACTGGGACGATAGTCCTGAACCGATGATTGCAGCGTGTGAACATCCCGAATGTGCAGAGATTACGCGGCTGGATATGGCAGAACTGCTGGATGCGGACTACTGGATGGAGATGGATGAAGATGAGGTCAACGAGAGAGAAGACGGACCCAAGTTTCGTCAGCTTGCAGAGCAATTACTCTGGAGAGGGTAGCACTGGAACGTGAATGAGTAGTTCAAGAGAAGATGGTACCTCATGGGGGAGTAAAAGGTTGAAGAATAATGGAATGAAAGACAGATCGGCCTACGATGACCGTACATATGAGATTAGGAATCATAACCGCGCTGAACGCGTGCTTCTTTATGATCAACATTTGTTCAAAGACATGGACTGGCCCAATTCGGAGGATGGCAGATATGCCAGGGCTTATCTGGAACCTATGATGCAGCAAGGATCACGAAGCTTTATGTCCAACGTGGAAACGACATTGTTGCTCGCCCGGATCGATGATCTCGTTATTCCGCTGACGGTGAATGATACAGAGTATGATAATGCTTACGTTTGTTCGCCATATACGCATTATGTGAGTTACGCCAAGCAGGAATTGACCATGTTGCAGAAGCCTGTGTTGGAAAAAGGTCTTTCTGTGCTGCTCGGTCTAATAGGTTGGGGAATGAAGCAATCGCAGATCAACAAAGTTGTGCATGTGAACAACTGGTTGTTGTCCACCAATCTGTATCCAGCCATGTCCGGTGAACAGGCGGAATGTCTGCTTGCATCGGTACAAGAGCGATACCCTGAGCATGTCATTGTATTTCGCTCCTTGTGTCCGGGACTTCATCCCGATCTGACGGCGAGGCTAACGGAAGCGGGGTGTAGACTGATTCCGAGCCGACAAATCTACCTGTACCAAGCACATGATCCTAATTTTGGCAACTCGAAGTCGCGCTGGCTGTTGAAGCGGGATTACGAATTATTGGGCAAGCATGGATACGAATTCGTCTACGAAGCAGATATGACAGATGCAGATATTCCGCGAATCGTGGAGCTATACAAGCTGTTATACCTTGAAAAATACTCCTATCACAATCCCCAGTTTACGGAACGGTTCATTGCTGCTGCGATGGCATCTGGAACACTCAGACTGTATGGACTGCGGAAGGAAGGACGACTGGATGCGGTCATGGGTTATTTCTGCCGAAATGGAATCATGACAACGCCGCTCTTCGGTTACGATACAGCGGTGCCCCAGTCCGTCGGACTATACCGCATGTTATCGGCATGCCTGATCGGACAGGCTCGCGAGAACGGCCATCTGTTACATGAGAGCGCCGGGGCTGCGCAGTTCAAACGCAATCGTGGTGCTGTGGCGGATTTTGAGTATTCGGCTGTGTATGAGCGCCACCTTCCATGGGGCAGACGCTGGTGCTGGCTGCTGCTTGATCGGTTGTTGAATCGCATAGGTGTGCCGCTCATGCGCCGCATGAAGCTGTAGACAGACACAAAAACGTGCATACGCTGCCCGATGCAGGTGTGAGCTTGCATCTGGTTTGACTGCACACATGCACAACCAACTGGTCATCGAATACGCACACTTGTGCGCAGTCGTTTAATTAGACATGCTCTGCGAGTTGCACCTCGAAGCCATCTGGATCTGTAATGTAAATAAACCGCAGATGCGGATTGGGCTGAATGGGGCCGCGCACAATCGGAATATTCAGTTCTGCCAGTCGTTCCATGGCTTCATCCAGCGAGTTCACCTCATAACCGATCGACACGCCGGCCTCTGGTTTAAGAATGGATTCACTGCCCTCAATCAGTTCCAGCTTGGCTTCATTCTCCATGCCCAGCATGGCAATCTGCCGTCCACGGCTTTCGAATCTGCGCTGAATTGGAAGTCCGAGCATATCGTGGTAGAACCCGAGTGAAGCTTCCAAATTACTGACCCTCAGCGTGATCCAGTTTAATTTGATCAACATGGGTGAATCTCTCCTTTTTCTTGCATGATATGTATTTTTGTTACGTTCATTATACGATAGGCGCTAGCAGGAACCTACTGCTTATCAGAAAACAATAAAATAGCTGCCGAAATATTCGGCAGCCAAATGTTGTAATCTCCTGTAGTCCCAGTAGTTCTAACGAATTATTGAATCAGATCAACGGCTGTCTGGGGTACAAATGCCTCTACACCGTTATAAACAATGACACCTTCCAAAGTTGTCTTTTTGCCGTTTACCAGTGCAATATTTTTGTAGATTTGCAGTTCTAGTTGGGTGTTACCTTTTGTTACGAGGATCTTCGGATTTTTGGCGTCCGTCAGATCCAGTTTGTACGTCGCGCCTTTGGCTGTAAATGCCTGTTTGGCAGGTACAAACAATTGTTTGCTCACGCTGTCGAGATCCAGATCCAGTACACGAGCCATATATTTGGCGACATCCGTGTTATCAATCACACCGAATGGACGGTCATTGTTCGGAGCATACGTGTACAGCACAACATCTCCACCTGTATGACCACCGGTTGTCCAGCCAATCCCTGCACGTTTGCTGATCATTGGACCGATTGCATAGTTAAGACTGCCCGGCTCGGCCGCTTTAATGGTGGCAATCTCCTCGGAAGTCAGGTCCGTAATGCCATAGTACTGTTTCATCACTGCTTTGATGTTTGTGCGCTTGGCATTCAGCTTCGCTTCAACGCCCTCGCCTGTCAGCTTGGCCTTTTTCAAAGGTCCGATAAATGTGGACAATGGCTCTTTGTCATAAGTGCCGGAAGTTGCGTTGTTACCAATGGTGAGTCCACCATTACCGTGGTCCGTAACAGCCACAACGGCCGTCTCTCCATCGGCTTTGGCAAAATCCATGGCTACTTTTACGGCATCGTCAAAAGCCAGCACGTCACTGATAATACCAATCGGATCATTGGCATGAGCTGCCCAGTCCACTTTGCTGCCTTCGACCATCAGGAAAAAGCCGTCTTTGTCTTTGGACAGTACTTCAATGGCTTTGGATGTCATCTCGGCAAGGCTTGGCTGCTTCGCAGGATCACGGTCCATATTATAAGCCATGCCTGCGGGTGCAAACATACCCCACAGCTTGTTCGAATCGGATGTTTTCATTGCAGCTGGTGTAGTGACGTAATCGTAACCCAGTGCCTTGATGGATGAAATCAGATTCTCGCCGTCTTTACGTCCGGCTGGCTCAAGATATTTGCTACCTCCACCCAACACAACATCCATGCCATTGTAGACTTGTTGTTTGCTGAGTGCATCATAGTTTTTACGGTCCGGATAGTGAGAGGAGAAGTCCGCTGGTGTGGCGTGCATAATCTCGGATGTAGCGATAATGCCAGTTGCTTTACCCGCCAGTTTGGATGCTTCCAGTACGGAAGCGACCGGTTTTCTTTCGTCTCCAGGCGTAATAGCCTTCTGTCCAGGCATGGTAGCCTTGTCCGGCAATACACCAACAAATCCGGTATGAGATTTATAACCTGTTGCAAAAGCTGTTCCGGCAGGGGCCGAGTCCGCAATCGGCGCATCTGCAGAGTGTGTGCGAACCATACCGCTTGCCATGGAGTCCAGCGTCAGGGAAGAGCCTTTGTACCAACGAGCCAGGGCAGTCGCATCGTTAGCCATGCCGTCAGGAATCAGAATAATGACATTTTTAATCGGTGATGCAGATGTCGTTGAGGTGGTGTCTTCCACAGCCCACGCTGCACTGCTACCTCCGAGTGTAGCCGTAACAATTGTTGTCACCGCGAGCATCATTTTGGCTGCACGGACATTAAACCGGTTTAACATGAATGCATCCTCCTAGAATATATGTATAGTTTGGTATCCCTAACCAAGTGTATACAACAATTGCTAAACTAACGTATGAAATGGGTTAACTATATGTAAAATTTACGATTAGTGAAGGATGCTGGAATTCAGGTGAACTGGACAACGTGAGGAGTCGACGATTTAAGAGACAGTATTTTAGATCATCATGTTGTAAGTTGAGTTTAAACACGCATGAGAAAGCAGTTTTTTATGTTGCCCTGTCAGAAGTCCTGTGAAGACGATTAGAAATAAGATGTTGCGAACGCTTACATTATGTGCTAACATCACCATAACAACAGGATTGTAACCGTGTTTAGGGCAATACCTGTGTCAGTTCATTCGTTGGTTCTTTGTTCATCAAACGATTGATTGCGTTTACATTTTCATATGGAATGAACCTCATTCCTCAGGGTTGTTACTGATTGCAGGCAAAACCTGAATTGAGGGCAGTAGACCACGCTAAAGCGATGTCTGTTTGCCTTCGGTTCAGGTTTTTTTATATAAAAAAATGCCTGATGGCATGACCGCAAGCGCCGTAGCAGATATTTCGAGCAGAAAGGAGCGCAGCAGATTTAATTTTTCATAAATAGAGATATAGACTCATCCAGACATTGGAATACTGATTCTTAGATACGCATCCAAATGGACATTCCGATGAACTTATCCCATCACACACTATTCGACAGCGAGGAGATTTATGACATGAAAACCATTAAACGTTCGATTGCAGTGGCAACAATTCTGGGGTTATGTGTAACCGCTCTACCAGCTTATGCAGCAGGCAATACAGGACCTTCTTCTTCAGCAGCGATGGACAAGCTGATCCAGTCCGAGCTTATTCGCGGCAGCGGTCAAGGTGTTAATGCAGCTTATCTGAACAAAAAGGCTACACGCATTCAGGCCGCAATACTTTACTTGCGTTTGTCCGGATTGGAGAAAGAAGCACTCGCTTATCAGGGATCGGAAACGTATGACGATGCGGCTAAGGCAGGCAAAGTATTACAACCGGTCGTTGGTTACTTGAAGCAGCATCCGTATGTGTCTGAGATCGTAACAGGAACGGAGAAGTTTGAACCTAATGCACCGCTTACAGCGGAAGGGTATGCCGAAATGCTGCTGAAGGTGCTTGGATATGAAGCGGGTTCGGATTATGAGCAGGGAGCGGCTTCTACTTATGCGGCTGGGAAAGGAATCAAGGCGCTACAAGGGAAGGGCGAGAGTCAACTTACCAATCGCCTGATGGCAGAGGCAACCGCACAGGCTTTGCAGATACAGCTCAAGAATGGCAGTGGAACTTTGGAGCAGAACTGGTTGAAACATAAAGAAGCTGGAGCGTTCCAACCTCAAACGGTGCAACAGACCAAGTATGGCGCGATTGATGGCAAAACCTATGAGCAATATGACACGCTCGGTTGGCTCGGTGTTCCTTACGCGAAACCGCCAGTAGGTGAACTGCGCTGGAAAGCCCCGCAAGAACCGGAATCATGGACAGGAACCAGATCGGCTAAGGAATTTGCAGCGAACAGCTTGCAGATCTCCGGCAAGACGACAGCGGGAAGCGAGGATTCGCTGTATCTCAATATTTGGCGTCCCGACACAACCAGTTCGAAACTTCCGGTTATGGTGTTCCTGCACGGCGGCGGGAATATGACCGGATCAGGCAAAGATTTTCAAGGTGAACAGCTTGCACGGAGTACCAACAGCATTATCATCTCAGTGAATTACCGTTTGGGAGCCCTTGGATTCTTCGAAAATGCAGCGCTGAAAACAGGGAATGCCCTGGATGACTCAGGTAACTATGGTCTGCTTGACGCATTCCGTGCATTGGAGTGGGTGCAGGATAATATCGAAGGTTTTGGCGGAGATACAGGTAATGTTACATTAGCCGGACAATCTGCTGGTGCACGTGATGTGCTGGCAACCCTGATCTCTCCGCTTAGCAAAGGACTGTATCAAAAAGCAGTTGCTTTCAGCGGAGGATTGACGACAGCATCACCGGAAGAAGGCGAGCAAAAGTCCGAGGATGTGCTTGTGAAGCTACTCGTGCAAGAGGGGAAAGCGGCTGACGCAGAAGAAGCAAAAGCATGGATTGGCAAGCAATCTCAGGCACAGCTGGAGAGTTACCTGCGTGCACTGCCTGCGGACAAGTTGGTCACAGCGTTTGGTGCAACGGCAATCCGTATGGACCCATTCCCGCATCTGTTCCGTGATGGCACAGTGATTCCAAAAGAAGGATTTGACGCCATCAATAATGGCAAATATACGAAAGTTCCTGTATTGCTCGGCAGCCTGGAAACGGAGTTCTCCGGTTTTGCCTTTGGTGATCCAAACTTCTCTCCATCCATCACGGATGAGACTCTGTTTACTGATAAAACCAAGGCGGAACAATATGCTGCTGCGTTGAAATACGGTAGTGAAGCTTATGCAGGCTTTAATGCAGAGCGTGTAGCGGAGCAATTGACAAATGAAGCAGGTCAGCCACCGGTATATGCGTATCGTTTTGCATGGGGCACACAACCTGGGGTCATCTCTAAGCGTTTGCTCACGTTACTGGGTGCACCACATGGTGCGGATATGGACTTCTATACAGGACACGCAGACGGAATTGCTGCCTATTTCCCTGATGGGTACTTTAGCGATACAAACAAACCAGGACGTGATCAGTTGTCCGCCGCGATGGCAGCATATCTGAAGCAGTTCCTGTACACAGGCAATCCAGGTACGGGTGGATCACCTGATCTGGCGGCATGGACACCTTGGACGAAAGATGCTCAAGCCCCAATCATGCGTCTGGATGCAAGCAATACAACGGCAGAGATTGGCATGTCCACACAATATAATCAAGGCAAAGACGCCGTTATGGCAAAGATGAAAAAAGAATTGCCTGAAGAAACGTACAAACTGTTGACGGAAAAAGTGTTCGCAGGTCGTTTCTTCTGGGAATAAGGATTACCGGATAGGAAGGTATATATAGATAAATTGAAAGCCAAGGGAGCATGCTCTCTTGGCTTTTTGTACTGTTCGTTATGCTTAATTATGGTATTCTTGTAAATATAAATTAATATGATATGGGAAAGGGGAAAACTTACATTATGGATGGAGTTAGTAATTTTGGTATTGCTGGGATTATAACGCTATTAATTTTCTTTATTATGATTGGTCTTGTATTATATCTGGTTTTCTATCTTGTGATGAAGAGGTCTGGCGTCAAAGAGGAAGTATCCGCATTAAGGATGGAAGTACGAGTATTACAAGAGGAAGTAGAGCGGAACAAGCGGGAATTGGAAAATATAAAGTCTCGTTAACTTTTCGAACCACTAGTTGTGGATACGCGGAATGGTGTGGGTACAACAGGATGAGAGGATAGGGGCTCTTCGCCCCTTCCCGCTCAATACAGTGTGAAACGTTCAATTCAGCCTTTGCATACCAAGGACACTTGATCTATTTCTTGGCAAAAAAACTAAGTGTTCCGGTGCTTTCATCTGCACTCACAAACAGGCTGCGTCCGTTAACACGATGAATTCCTTCCGGTGATTCTCCGGCTGTAGGGATCAGACCCAGGTAGTCCAGATTGACCGGATCAGCAAGATCAAAGAACAAAATCGCATCTGCCCGTTCAGAAGCTACGGCTGCATATGTTGTACCGTCTACGGTAGCAACGGTCAGGTTCTCCACTTCACTTCCCTTGTTGGGACTGCGATCATCCGGATACAAGCCGACCATAGCGGTTGCCTCGTCAATGAGATTTTGGCTATCGTACATTCGCTGGCCTTGCAGATCCCAGACAGCAATATTACGTCCGCCTGCTTTTACACCGTCCTCAAATTCATTCTTGCCCAAGTCCCCTTCATTGGCTGTCAGCAGGTATTTACCATCTGCCGAGAAAGCAATTCCATCCGGTTCATAACGAGCGGTCAACGTCTCTTTAAACTGAACGATACCATCATCTTTCAGATCTGCATGATGTGAAGTGGTACCCAGAGCGAAGATTGAGCTGATTTTTTTTGTCTCCAGATCTACAATGGCAACGACATTGTTTTCCTGTAACGTGATGGCTGCTGTTTTACTATCTGGACTAATGGCAACATACTCTGGTTGTGGATCATGCGGATAGATGGCACCTTTTACATTGTCCAGAGAGACCGGTAAGTTGGTGATCTCGCCCTCCAATACATTCCCGCCAGCAAAAGATACTACCATAATGCTACCCGGACGTTTAGTGTTGGCATAGTCAATTTCATCGGTAGCTTTATTCAGCTCCTCATCCTCTATCGCGATCACCGCATGCAGACCGTCAGGTGACAGTGCAATCGAGTCAGGACCAATGCCCAGTTCATACGTTTTGACGGTTTTGTAGGTTGTCAGATCCACAATGGCAAGCAACCCTTTGTTTGCTTCACTGTCTGTGTCCCCTGTACGAATGACAGCCAGACCGTATTTACCATCTTTGGACACGGTTACGCTTGTAACTTCAGCTTTGGCGGAGAGGTCATGGAAGCTGACTGTCTTTAATACGTTGATGTTTTTCAAGTCAGCAATGTCCAGTACGGAAATGCTGCCATTGTCTGCTTCGGTTACGAGCAGGCGCTGTCCATCTGGCGTAGAGGCTGATATTTCCGCTTTGCCACCAGGCATCTGAAACGATGCGGTCTGTTCAAAACCGGTTTTATTTTGTTTCAGGATCAGTTGATCCGTAATTAATTTTAGCGTTTGTGAAGATACATACGTTGTACCTTTGGTGATGTAGCTTTTACTGTCCAAAGGGGTTTTCACACCGTTGATGGTGGCTGAAGACGTCCCTACAGGAAGTTGTACTTTAGTATCTGCGATCTGGATATCAACACTGCGACTGCTTCCGTTCCATGTGACCGTACCCTGCATATTTTGGATGGCTGTGCGCAGTACGACATGATCATTGGTGGTTTTAGTTGCGTCAGCGGCATGAATCATTGATGTGTAGCTGGTTGCTCCTGCGGTAAGAATGGCAGTCATCGACAGAACGGCGAGCCATTGATTTCTCTTTTTCAATGTTCCAGATCCCCTTTATCGTTTCGTGTGTAATGAGTTGTACAATTGTTTTAGTATAGGGAGCTTATGTTAAGGAGAGGTAAGAGAAGTCTGCGATTTGTGTAAAACATGTTACCTTTCCAACTAGCCGAAAAGAAGAAATTGCTGTAGAATTAATTGAGAATCATTATCAATTAATTCAGATATTCTTTACTGACAAGTCTGATCAAGATATAGGCGAGGTGAATACCCATGCGCACAGATGATGCATTAGGCGTAGTATATCAGCATTACCTGACCCAGGAACCTTACAGTCAGCAGGATGAACATACGTATCTGCTCTCTCCCAAGGCGGGCAGTGGTAATATTAAAAGAGTAACGACATACAGTGGCATTGAGATTTTATATTCCCAGGTTGAATATCATCAGCCGTATCCAACGTATTTTGCGTCCGAGACACCCATTGTGGAATTGCAATTTGCCTTGTCAGGAGAGCGAAATGTGGATATATCCGGTCAGGATTATTCATTATCGATAGGGCAAGGGGCCCTTATTTTTATGCATGATTTCAAAGCGTGGTTTCATCCTCCGGCAAGGGAGCTGTATACGTCCTTTTCGCTGGGGATTCCGGTTTCTCTGTTCAATTATGCTGCGGCGCAACTGGGCAGTTTCAAGTCGATTGCGTTTAATCAGGTGTTAGGGCGAAAAGTGTTTAAGCCAATTGTATTTCAATTGGATAATCGGATACGAACGATGATCGACAGTTTGATTGTGGAATTAAACAATAGTTATCGATCCTCCTTAATGATGGAAGCGACAGCCTTGGAGATCTTGAATCGATTTATGATCCAATTGTTTGATCTGGCGCCAATTCCCGCGGGATTCTCCAGAGAGGACATCCGGAAGTTACATACGGCACGGGAGATTATGGAGGCTAGTATGGTAGATCCTCCATCTTTGCTAGCATTGTCCAGACAGGTGGGTCTTAACGATTTTAAATTAAAAAAAGGATTCAAGGCACTTTTCGGAAGCACGGTGTTCGAATATTTGCGTCAGGTTCGTCTCGACAACGCCATGAAGTTGTTGCGCAATCAGGATAACAACGTCACCGAGGCCGCGATTGCGGTCGGTTATAGTAATGTCAGTGCCTTTTCGCAGCAATTTTATCGCAAATTCGGCGTGAAGCCCTCTGAAATGAAAAAGATTTATTAATAAATCCGTCTTGCCGTGAATTTTTCCGTATAGAGGCAGTGGGGATTCTCTCAGCCTTGTATACTCCAGGTACAGTGGATACTGTACTGAAATATAGAGGAGTGTATAAGCATGAACAGAATCAGAGGAAGTATTTTTTTTAGCGTATTCGCAGCCATGTTGGGTCTGATGCTGATTGCACCCATTATGCCACCGCTTATTCGGGAGTTAGGCATGAAAGAAAGCCATTCCGGTCTTATTATTTCGCTGGGGTCCATTATGATGGCTGTTATGGCTCCGGTATGGGGCAGATTCAGTGATCTGAAGGGCAGAAAACCCGTCATATTGATTGGATTCATAGGTATGGCTGTTAGCTGTGCGTTATTTGCTATGGCATTGTATGGAGGATTGAATGCATGGATCGGAGGAGGCGTATTGCTTACCCTTCTGATTGTGACGCGCAGTCTGATCGGCATGTTTATTCCGGCCGTTCTCTCTTCTGCCCAGGCCTATATGGGTGATGTGACAGAAGGGAAGGAGCGGGCAAGCGGGATGGCCATGATCAGCGCTGCGAATGGACTTGGCCTTGTATTTGGACCCGCCATTGCAGGAGCATTTACTATCATCGGTCTGCTGTGGCCTCTTTATTTTGGCATTTTTATAGCGATCGCTGCATTTATTATCGCTTTGTTATTAATTCCAGCAGCCAAACCGGTCATTCAGGCAAAGCCGCCTAAAGTCAACCCGTTTCAACGTGGATTACGAATGTATCTTGCTGCGGGTTTGGTTACGATGATTGGCATCATGACATTGCAAGTTGTCGGGGGATTTTATTTTCAGGATCAACTGGCTCTATCACCAGCCGCGACGGCCCAAATGGTTTCGTTTGGACTCATGTTCTCTGGAGCAGCCATGTTGATCATGCAGGTCATTCAGATGAAATGGTTGAAATGGCAGCCACGTCCAATGATTATGCTCGGGTCCCTTTTCTTGATCGCAAGTATGATCCTGTTTCTGGTCTTCAATGTGTTACCCATGTATTATTTCTCATTCTTCCTGTTCGGCATGGGTTCGGGTCTGATGATGCCGGGGTTCATGGCAGGTGCTTCGCTCGCGGTCAGCAAAGAACAGCAGGGAGGTGCGGCAGGGTTGGTAGCAGCGATTCAAGGGATATCTGCCGTCATTACTCCGTTACTTACAACGACACTCTACCAGGTGGATAGACATATTCCATTTATGTTCGTAGCTGTTCTGGTCGTCTTGCTGGCAATCATGATGCTGGGAATGCGGAAAAATGAATCCAATACTGTAGCGGACGCCATTCATTCGGTATAGTCAGAAAAAGTCAGAAGGTCAAAAAAGGTCAAAACGAAAGAAAAAAGGATCTATTTTAAAATAGTGAACTAAGGTGTAAGATAATCGTTTTATTTCGACTTTTACGGACTTTGAGCCTGATTTGCGCTGGTATTATAATAATCCATGTAAGCAACAACAATACACCAACCACACAAAAGGAGCTGATTTTCATGTTTGATCTGATTCCGTTTCGTAAACGAAATGAAGACCCATTCGGACACATGTTGAAATCCTTCAATGACATGGTTGAGACCTCATTCCTCTCCCCTTTTGGAACTGGCTCCCAGCCATTTCGGACCGACATTCGTGAAGAAGTAGACAAATATTCGGTTGAAGCCGAGCTGCCGGGCATCGCCAAAGAGGATATAGACATTCAGGTTCAAGGTAATGAATTGATTATTCGTGCCAAACGCAATGATGTGGTGGAGCAGAAGGATGACTCCAATCGCATCATTCGGCAGGAACGCCGATCCGGTGAATTTATCCGACGTTTCTATGTTGATCATATTGATGAGGAGCACATTAAGGCCAAATTGGAAGAAGGTGTGCTGAAGCTCGAGATTCCGAAACGTCCTGGTGATGATCAATCTCGCAGACGCATTCAGATTGACTAATACACAGTGGAAAAAAATAGTTTCCTAACATGGTGAAAAGCATGCAGGAGACATCCATAAGGATGTTTTCTGCATGCTTTTTTTCATATGAATTGGACGATACACAACTGACTATCCATTGTGCTGGTTCCGAGTTATTTCTCTGCTGCTGCTTGCATCAGGGCATATATCTTACGTGTGGTATTCACGTTTCTTACGGTCATATAAGCATAGACTTTGGACCCCACAAGCTTGTTCATGCCACTTTTGGATGCATCTTCTCTGCTGACTGAATACAAAATGGCTCCGGGAACATAGATCAGTGTGCCGATTTCCGGTTTGATGGGCAGCTGGTCCAGCACGGTGGGCTCATTGATCTCGTCCCAGAGGAACATCACATCACTTTTGGCGGTGTCATCATTAACCCATTCTTCTGGCAGTGCCTGAATAACGCATTGAACTTCATCCATATTCCGCACCATTACCTTGATCTGTAAGCCAAAATCAGCGGCGATGGCCTGTTCTAACAAAAGGGATATCTCCCTATTTGCATCGGCACGTTCCTGATGATCGGCAAAAATAATATTGCCAGAGTTGATATAGGTAACGACGTCCAGCATGCCTGCTTGTTCAAACGTTTCTTTCAGCTGCTTCATATTGATTTTATTGTTCCCGCCTACATTAATGCCCCGCAACAAGGCTACATAGTTCATAGGGATGCCCCTCCAATTCCTTCAATTCACTGTTTTAACAAAAGGACAGATACTCGAACAGATGTGCAGTATACTCTTCTCCCAATAGATCCTGCAATAAAGGTTCAACTTGCTCCAGATACTCGGGCTTGGTTTCATAGGTTTCCTCATCTTTTACTTCTCCGGCATAGGTGCGCGCCGCTTCAATCAGGATGGCTAGTGCACTGAAAAAGTCTGACAGCGAATCAGCAACACGGTTTGGTTCTCCCCCTGTAAAAGCCGCATATACAGGAGAGTTCGGCGATTCAGTATCTACAATTAACGGATCATCGTTAAAGTTTGCGATGACGACGTGATTTTTTGGCCAAGTGGAGGACTCCTCATAAGGTTCATTCATGCCAATCCAGCGGAACCCCAGTTGCTGACGAAGCAGATGTTCAGGTGCCACAAAGGAAATAGTTGCGGCATCACCGATCTCGACGGCGGCATTTTTCATTTTGAATGTACCTTCCGCATCCGCATCCATCATTTCATAATGACTGTACAGATACTGAAGTTCTGGAGAAAGAGGTATTCGTGTATCCACTTCCGGCTGGTGATGTTGTTCGCGTGGACGCAGATCATGATTTTGGAAAAGTCCATAAGATTCATTATATAAATCCTGCTGTTCCACCAAACGGCTCAAGGCCGCATCCAGTTGTTGCATGATGTCTGAGTCCTCCTAATAACATTGATATAATAACAGGCCGATTCGTTTGATTCTTGGCTATAAGCATTATACTATATCAAAGATAAATTCAAAAAAACATTTGAATACGTTTACATTCATGAGTGGACATGATATACTTTCACTCAATTAAGGATTGTTACTGCTTCGGGCAGGCAAAACCTGAACATCACTATTCGTGGACTTTGTTCCATTCATATTGTTGTTCGGGTTTTTTTTGCATTGATCCCAACCCAACTAACGTCACGCTGTACAGAAGAAAGGGGAGCATTATAACAAGAGAAAATGGTTTAATATTTTTGCCGCAGGTTGTCTCAGTGTAATCCTGGTGATTAGTGGATGCGCATCCAAAGCGCCAGAAACCGCAAGTGACACACCGAATCAGCCGACAGAACAGACAGAGAATGAAACCCAGGAACCTGCAAACAACCAAACTGCCAAAGGCAGAACAGTGATTACAACCGACGGTGAAGTGGATGATATGAACTCGGTCATTCGTTTTCTCTTGTATTCGAATGAGATGGACCTCGCCGGAATTGTACTAACCAGTTCGGTGTATCATTATGCTGGAGACGAGGAAGCGGGGATCAAACCGTTCCGGTGGACAGGCACACAGTGGGTATACGACATGATCGATGCCTATGGCGAGATATATCCCAACTTGTCCAAACATGCGGAGGGCTATCCGGAGCCAGAACAGCTTCGAGCGATGACCAAGATCGGTAATATTTCCGATAAAGGGGAGATGGAGAAGGAAACCGAAGGTTCCGAGTTCCTCGAAACTCTTTTCCTCGACGATGACTCCCGTGATCTGATTGTTCAGACCTGGGGTGGCACCAATACCACAGCCCGAGCGCTGAAATCGATTGAGGAACAGTACAAGGACACGGCTGAGTGGGAAACGATTCGCAAAAAAGTCAGTGATAAACTGGTCCTGTATATCATTCTGGATCAGGATGACAGCTACAACGAATACATTGCGAAGAATTGGCCGGATATCCGCATTCTTAATGACCAATCGAACTTCTGGCATTTTGCCTATGCATGGAAGATGCATGCCGAAGAAGTGAACAGCAAACTTCATGGTGACTGGATGATCAAGAATATTTTGAATGGACATGGCAAGCTGATGGATATGTATGCATCGATGGGTGACGGCAAAATGATCGAAGGCGAACTGGCCGAAGAACAGCGGGGAAGTGCTGAATATCTCAAGAACAATCCACAATATGACAAGTACGATTTTATATCCGAGGGTGATTCTCCTTCCTTCTTTTATCTGATCGATAATGGGCTGCGCAGTATGGAAGACCCTTCCTACGGCGGTTGGGGTGGACGCTTTGGCGTCGTGAACGACAAGCTGTTTAGAAACAATGTGCTTGATTACGATCCCTATACGAAACGGTATGAAGCCGAGTACTCTTTGATGAGATGGTTTGACGATATCCAGGATGATTTTGCAGCACGTGCAGATTGGGCAGTTGCAGACACTTACGAAGGTGCCAACCATAATCCGTCATTAACGATTAAAGAAGGGTTGGATCTGAGTGTTAGTCCTGGGGAGGAAGTTACTCTTCACGCGGAAGGCACAGACCCGGATGGAGATCAACTGACGTATACGTGGTGGAGATATTTCGAAGCGGACACATATGAGGATTCCAAAGTAACACCGAACAAAGTTCAGCCTGAAATGGCGGGTGATCTGCAGCTTGGATTACATCGTGAACTTGCCAAGGATGAGCAGGTGGATACGATAAAATTGCAGGGCAGTGACACCGAAGCGGTGACATTTACCGTTCCTGACGATGCCAAATCGGGTGATACCCTTCATATCGTTGCCGAAGTACAAGATGATGGAGAGCATCAGTTGAAGCATTATCAACGTGTGATCCTAACCGTAAAATAAAGAAATAGAGGGGTTGTCCCAAAAGTCATCAACATGGCTGGTGGGACGCCCCTTTTATTTGTGTAATCTCATCGTAATCGATTCATTAACGTTGGATGCCTGACCAGAAGACATTCCAGGTGATCGCCAAAGCTAGTTCATAGGATTGCCGTGTCTCATACACGAGCTGTACATCCAATCCATCCATCACGGTGACAAAGGCTACGGTGGCTTCTTCCGGACTCAGGCGTATATCGGAATGTCTGGTAAATACGGCTGCCAGCTCTTCCTTCAGTGTCCCGAGGTACGTTCGATACTGGGCCAGTACAAAATCATGCACCTCCAGTGGTGTGATAAAGGACAGGATATACATAAAAGCGACGTTTGGATGAGTTAGAAAGCGATTTTTGTGTTCATGCAAAAAGGCATATAACTGCTGATCCAGAGTTTGGGTAACAGACTTACTGAAAAATTGGCGTACAAACTGTTGTTCCTCCTGCACAACTTCCTCATATAACTCCAGCAATAACTCTTTTTTGGATGAATAATGATAAGCCAGAGATTGCTTGCGGATGCCTGCCTCTTCGGCAATCTGCGCCATCTTGGTCCCCTCGTAACCCAGACGATTAAAATGTTGAATGGCAATTTCCTTGATTCGTTTTTTACTCAATGTCTACCTCCAGTTGGCGAGCTGTATACCTCTGCTGTTTTTGGGAGTATACCAAATATAACAAGATATATACCACAAAAATGCCTATAGAGATAGCATACACCACCGTATAGGAAAATGCAGAAGCCACCACGCCCAGAATCAACGAACCACCACCAATTCCGAGGTCAAAGAAGTTAAAGAAGGAAGCCATCGCACTTTCGTGCTCATGTTCTTCTACAAGATTCACACACCAGGTCTGAATCGCCGGGAATATGGCACCAAAACCAAAGCCGTATAACGCACCGGCGATCAGGAATTGCACATCACTCTGGGCGATAATCAGAACCAGTAGCCCCGCGATTGCAAACACGGCAGAAGGTAACAACACGGAACCTGGTCCCCATCGATCAAACATTTTCCCCGAGAACAGTCGAACGGCGAAGCTGGCAATGGCGACGATGAAGAAAAACCAGGCTATATTCTCAAACCCTCTTTCCGCAGCGAATAAAGCCACAAAAGACATGATCGAACCGGCTGCAATACCAACGAGCATAATGAGAAGGGAAGGGAAGAGTACCTTCTTTTCAATCAGTTTCACCGAAGGGACATGAGTTTGCAGGGACTCGCTACTACCTCCTGTTTTCGGCTTTCTGGATACAAACACTGTCATCAGGAGAGCTAACAGCAAAATGCACATACCTCCCATAAACAGGCTCTGGTAGTCGTACCTAAACAACAAGCTTGTTCCAATCAATGGACCGATGGATATAGCGACCGTCTCCCCTACGCCGAAATACCCCATACCTTCTCCCCGGCGATCTCTTGGTATGTTTTCAGTGGCAATCGTTGCAAAATATGTCGTTGCCAAACCAAATCCGAATCCGTGGATTACTCGAAATACAAGAATCATCCAAATACCTGACGATAGGTAGTATGCGCCTGTCATTAATGCACAGATAGTGATACCGATAATTAACAGAACCTTTTTATCTATTCGAGCTGCCAAAACCGAAGTGAAGGGTCGAATCAAGATGGCGGAAAACATAAATACGCCGGTAACAAGCCCGATTTGGGAGGCTTCGCCACCAAGACTTGAGACAAACAAAGGCAAGGTGGGAAGCAACATCTCAAAGGCCATAAACAATAATGCGTTGGCTAACATGATAAATAGGAATGATCTACCCCAGAGTTGCTGAGGAGTTGGGCTGTGTGTTGAAGTAATCATGGTTTTCCTCCGTAATGTTGATCTCTGTCGCGCGACATGTTGAACCGATTTTACCTGACGATCGTCAGATTGTAAAGTGCGTATTCAGAGCAGGGTTCATGATTTTTTGGTAGGTGAGAGAAGTTATTAATAATTTTTAAACCATATCCCAACATTTTCCGGTATAATAATCAGATAAAATGATTCAAGTGAATACTACCTCGGAGAGGTGATATGCAATGACGGTTGATATACTTGTAAGAAATAATGTTAAGGTACTTGGCTCGGGTAGCCAAACGATTGTATTTGCTCATGGTTTTGGATGTGATCAGGATATGTGGCGTTACATTATTCCAGGTTTTATGGAGAACTACCGTGTGGTGTTGTTTGATTATGTTGGATCTGGCGAATCTCAAATTAACTATTATGATGCTATCAAATATAGCAACCTTCAAGGATACGCCCAGGATGTGCTGGAAATTATGGAAGCGCTTGAGCTAAAGGACACCATATTTGTAGGGCATTCCGTCAGCAGTATGATTGGTATGCTGGCATCAATTCAGAACCCCAAATATTTCAAAAAAATTATAATGTTAGGGCCCTCCCCACGTTACGTGAATGATCTGCCGAATTATTATGGAGGTTTCGATCGGAATGATATCGATGAATTGCTTGAGATGATGCAGATGAATTTTATTGGGTGGGCGAGTTATCTGGCACCCATTGTGATGAACAATCCGGAACGGAAAGAGCTGACGGAAGAGTTGGAGAAAAGCTTCTGCTCCAGAGATCCGCATATTGCGAGACAATTTGCCGAAGTGACGTTTTTATCTGACTGTCGTATTGATCTGGAGCAGGCAACTGTGCCAACATTGATTCTTCAGTGCTCGGATGACAGCATTGCCCCGGTAGAAGTAGGGGATTATTTACACGCTCATCTGAAGAATAGTAGGTTGCAACAGATGACGGCTAAGGGACATTATCCGCATCTAAGTCAACCGGAAGAAACCATCCGAATGATCAAGGATTATTTAACGAGCGCATAAAACGCGGAAGAAAGGCAGTTATTCCATGGATATACAATTAGATCTGGCTCCCTGTGGATACTTCTCTATCTCTGATTCGGGTGTCGTACAGTCGATGAATCAAACTATGCTTACGATGCTTGGATATGAACGCGATGAGCTCATAGGGCAACATATTGAATCCACCATGTCGGTGAGCAACAAGGTGTTTTTCCATACGTATTTCTATCCCTACATCCAGTTATATGGACATGTGGACGAGATGTACTTCACGTTCCGTACCCGTGATCAGCAGGCTGTTCCTGTTCTGCTTAACGGTGTTCGCCAGACCCGTAACGGGGAAAGCGTGGTAGATTGTGTCGTTGTAGTCATGCGTAAGCGAATCGAACATGAGAAGGATATTTTGCATACCAAAACGAAGCTACAGGAGCTGTATCAAGCGACGCAAGAAGCGAACAAGGAGCTTGAACGACTGCATGAGGAATATAAAATTAAAGAGCAGGCGTTAATCAAAGTGAATGATCAGTTGGAGACACTGGCCTCCACCGACTTGTTGACAGGATTGAAGAACCGCAGGTTTTTCCAGGAAAAAATGCTTGAAAGTTTAATGATGTTCCAGGAGAAACAACGTTATTTCTCCCTTCTCGTTGTGGACATTGATCATTTCAAAAGCATTAATGATACGTACGGACATCCGATCGGAGATCTGGTGCTCGGCAATCTGGCAGGGCTGCTGCAAACGGTATCGCGAAGTACGGATGTGGTTGCACGTTACGGTGGAGAGGAATTTGTTGTCATTCTTCCAGATTGTGAAGAGGAGCAGGCGATTGGTATTGCAGAACGATATCGTTCACAGGTTGCTTCAGCCGACTGGGGTGAATATAACATTACTGTGAGTATCGGTGCGGCCACTGTAGTAGAGGAAGATACGGAACAGACCTTGTTCCAAAGAGCGGACAACGCCCTGTATGCCTCCAAAACCGGAGGACGAAACCGGGTGACACATGCAACTCAGATGGTAAGAAGTTAAGGATTGGATTGCATCAAAAGAAAGCAAAAAGGAGCCTGTGCATGATGAGGGAGATAATCCCACATGCACAGGCTCCTTTTATTTGCGTGACACAGATTGACTAAGTTGAGATGGCAGACTCAGGGTTAATTTATCGCGGAGCAAGGTAACCATACGCCTTAGCCGGAGAGTTCGCCTGAGGACGAAAATCTTCGTTGGGTTCATCCATAAATGCTGGGTTCACATATATGGAATGTGCATCATTGCCAGATCCCTTGATGTAGGCGGCGATGCCGGAGTAGGATTTATTTTTCCAAACCCACAGGGCGTCTTCCTGCTCACCTGGTGAGTAATAGACATTATGGTCAAACACATTGCCGGTATTGCTAGTATATTCGTTGTATATCAGTACTTCCGAGCTGCCCGATACGAGAATGTTACGCATGAACGTATTGTTCTTTGTCCGTGACTGCATGAATAACTGTCCATTGCCTGCATTCAGGGTATCATTCCCCACAAGTGTATTGTACATAATGTTGCTATCCTCGGTAGCTCCTCGTTCCTCGTCATAACCTCCCATGGCAATACCCGTCAATCTGTTGGAATAAATCAGGTTATCACGAACGGTAATGTTGCTGGTTGAACGTCCGGCATGCTCTGAGGCAATCTCAATTCCGATATCGCTCCGGTATACCCGGTTCTGGTCGATGATATGATCTTTCCCGCCATCAACATAGATGCCGCCCGCCGAGTTGGTATCATTGGGCAGGTCTTTACCGTAGGAGGGATTGTTATTGGACGTAATATCGTATACTTCGTTGCCTCGTACAATGCCGTTCCGAGCCTGATCGTACGTGTCGTCCTCGGACGTACCCTCGTACCCGATCAGATCAATACCAATATTGTCGGAATCATGGATGATATTGTCCTGTATGGCAAAGGTATCAACATTACCGTTGACTGCGAGTGACTCGCTTGAACCAAGTGTAAGATCATACAATTCATTACCCTTGATAATGATATCGCGTAATGCTTGAGGGTGCTCTGTGCCATAAATGGCAATCCCGTGGGCATCCCTGCCCCGCAAATCGGGACCTTCAGGAGTTGCATAATTAGCAATCGCGTGTATGGTGTTGCCTAACAGCTGAATATGCTCACCTGCTCCGTGGACATAGATCCCGGTTGGAACTTGGCCCCCAAGTGTGGTTGTAAAATTACGAATTTCGAGATTTTGAATCGTGATATAACTGGCATTTTCAATTTCAATTAACCCTTCAATGCCCCGGACAGATAAACCCTTACCATCAATGATAACCTGCTCCTGAGGATAACTTGAAAATAGGGTTGGATTAGCGGAAGAATTACCGCTCTTGGTGATTTTGACTTTCTGATGATAGACACCTTCACGCAAATAAATCGTGCTTCCTGGCGAAGCATGGTCGGCTGCGTGCTGCAACGTTTTCCACGGAGATTGAATGGTTCCTTTATTCGAGTCGTTTCCTTGGGGTGATATGTAATGGATGACCTGGGGATCAGACTTTTGAACAGAAACGGGTTCCTTCATGGCAGATGTATGATTCTGACAACCGGATACGAGCACCATCAGAATCGGAATCATAAGTATAACTACGCGAATCAAATCGTTTCCCCCTTGAATTTAGCTTTGAAGATAGATTATAGCAGATTTGAACGGGTTAATAACCCATGATATGCTCTTATAAAATCAGCGAGGAGACTGCTCATGAATACATTAACGATAGCTGAATTAGTAGATCGGGAGAATCACGCATGGGAAGAACTCAAGGAACTCCTGGCTAGTGGGCAAAATACATATGTGTATGTTCCAGCAAAACAAGAGGCTGGAGAGGATACCCTCTATCGTCTGCAAATAAGCACCAAATCCTATTTGGGGGCTGTTGCTTATGAGACAGAAGGTATTGTACTGGACCATGGCTGGATCACGCTGCTTGGTGCGGGTGGTGACAGTACATCTGGGAGTCTCACCAGTTGGAATGGTGTAAGTGAGCAACCTTGGGTAGATGTGCTGGAAGGTATGATGGTCGTTGCATATGATGCGGCAGGCGGTTTCTTCGGACTGGATACAGGCAAGTATGGCCGCACGGGACACATATATTATTTTGCACCGGATACACTCGAATGGGAATCGACAGAACTGGCATATTCAGGTTTCATCAACTGGCTGGCGAATGGCGATCTGGAGCAGTTCTATCAGACCTTTCGCTGGAAAGGCTGGCAAGAGGATATGTCTCAGCTCCAGACAGGACAAGTATTCGCGTATTACCCACCACTTTGGACGCAGGAAGGTGGCGGCGAGAGCAGCAGTAAAGCCCCAATAAGCATAATGGAGGCCTGGAAGTTCGCACTGGACGGTAAATAGTGGAATGCTGCTGTGGGGTGAAATCAGGAAATTAACCGGTAAGTTCAAGTTCATTAAGTGATCCACTTTTAAAAAAACGGCATTTCTGTTCCAAACTAAAAAAGGCTCGCGCTTGGCGCAAGCCTTTTTGTTCTGAACTTTAAACCTCAATTATCAATTGTCCAATGTAACAGGTTTAATGCTTGAGCGTGAAGCTCTGCTATGCCAGACGGTTAGCCCGAGTGAAACAACGCAGATGAACAACAGACAAGCATACACCACATGATAAGCTTCCTCCACTGAGACTCCCGGAATGCTGTGCAGCAGCAGTCCACACACGGCTACAGACACCGAACCACCGAAGAATTGAATCAGTTGTAACATGCCCATACCGGAACCTATCTGGGCTTTGGGCAGCACTCGTGACGCTTCATTATTCAGGGAAGCCATGGAGGCTGACAGTGCCGGTGAGAAAAAGAGATAACCACTGGTAATGATCAAGGCGGATTGATCCAGTCCGAGCATGAATAAGGCAAGTACCGCTGCGAGCAGGGTGTGTCCGATGATCATAAATCGCATATTGCCATAACGGTCGATCCAGCGTCCAACGAAACGGGTGCAGAATGCTGCAACAATAGCTCCAGGAGCAATCAGCAAACCAATGGCGAGCGAAGAGCGCCCATATAGATCAGCAAGCACAAGCGGCATCAAAAACAGATTGCCCAGATTCACCACCAGCACGCAGAATCCGATAAGGATTAACCGGGTGTATCCCGGCGTTTGGAACACTTGTGGATTCACAAACGGAAGACTCGCTTTCCGAATATACAAGAGGTGTGCAACAAGTGAGATAACGCCGATGGCAAACCAGAACCAGGACTGCTGGGTGATTGCGACGAGAAGTGTAGTTGCGTTAATGACGGTTAATATGGCACCAATAACATCGAACGGCTGATCTGTTTTGACGGACTCACGGGGGAGAAAATAGAGCAATATAGGCAGGGCGAGCAGGACAAGCACGGTTATGGCAAAAAGTCCGTTCCAGCCCCAGTACTCGCTAATGAGTCCCCCGACAATGGGGCCAAGTCCAAAAGCCATAGCGCTACCTGATGAAATCAGCGCGATGGCAGCTCCGCGTCGTTCCACCGGGATGTAACGACTTGCAATGACGAGACCCAGCCCGGCCATAACTCCTGCACCCGCAGATTGCAGAATGCGTGTCAGTAACAGGATCGCGAAGTTATGCGCGAACAATCCGAGCAATGAAGATAACCCCAGGATCAGAAGCCCGACCGTTAACAGTTTGCGTACCGGGATACGGTCTGACAATCGACTGTAGATCACCGTCGACAGGGCGTAACCAATCGAATAACTTGAGATGACCCAAGACCCCAGGTCTGAGGTGATTTGAAGATCATGAATAATGACTGGCAAAGAAACATTGAACATGGTGGTATTCATCACAACGATGAACAAGCAGCACGTCCAGAGTGGCATGACAATTTTATCTTTCACGGTACCATTCCTGTCTTGGGTATGAATATGAATTCGGATAGAATCTTTAATAGATATTTGATGAAAACCAATATATCATTTTACACCCCATTTCATCATATGGCAATAATGTCATAATAATTCATTCGGATGTGATGAGCATAGAAAGATATTAATAATAAACAATAGACGGATTTCCTGAATTTAACTAAAATGATCATTGAAGCATACATAAGCAGATGGATCAGCGGTTAGGTAACTAGATATATAAGTAATTAGCATGTTGAAAATGAAGGAGATTATACCCATGACTCATGCATTATTAATGTCCCACAGCGTATTTCCGACGCTTGATATGAATCGAACCGCGCAGTTTTATGAAGAAAAGATGAGCTTTCGAGTCGTCGAATATCTTGATGCCGCAGAACCTCATGTCTGCCTGTATCGTGATCTGACCGAGATTATTTTAACTCAAAGCAATGGACAGAAAGTTATACCCAACAGAGAATTATATGGCTATGGATATGATGCATATTTTATTACCCAGAACCAGGAAGAGCTTCAACAGGAATTGATCAACGCAGATGTGAAAATCGTACGAGTCCTCAATCATACAGACTATAATAACAAGGAGTTTGTGATCGAGGATATTGATGGACGCTGGATCGCTTTTGGCATTAAACAGGGATAATTAGATACATAAACAGGCGCTCCGATAACGGGCGCCTGTTTGTGCATGTTATATCTACAAATCTTATGCCGCAGTAACTTGTTTACCGCGATTGCGAATCCACTTGATGACATCCATCAGAATGACGGCAGCAAGAGCAAGTCCGCCTGCAATCAGGAACTCATTCCAACCGAATGTATCCGGGATAGCGAAGACACCGCGAACACCTGGAATCAGTGTGATTGCATAGAGACAGAGACATACCAGAATGGAGCCAAGCACGAATTTATTGGTCATGAAGCCCACCTGGAAGATGGTCTGTGTATTGGAACGTGCTGCAAAAGTTTGCAGACTGCGTGCCAGAATCAGGGTGGTGAAGGCCATAGCCACACTGATTTCCTCCGAGATGCCAAGTCCAATATATTGGGACACAATAACAGCTGCACCAATCAGGACACCACGTGTAATCACAGCCTGCAGGGTTCCACCTGCGAAGATACCCTCGTTAATGTCACGTGGTTTACGCCGCATCACATCTGGCTCGGGTTTCTCTGTACCCAAAGCAATGGCAGGCAGAGAGTCGTTCACCAGATTGATGAACAGCAGCTGAAGGGCCGTAAATGGATTAACCCAGCCGACGATCAGGGCAAACAAAATGGCGATAATGGCGCCGAGGTTACCGGCAAACAGGTATGCGATGGCTTTTTTGATATTATCAAATACCATCCGCCCAACACTGACCGCATTCACGATGGAGACAAAGTTATCATCCGTCAGAATCATGGCAGCCGCATCCTTGGCGACATCTGTTCCGCTACCCATCGCTACACCGATGTCGGCCTGTTTCAGCGCAGGTGCGTCATTAACTCCATCTCCGGTCATGGCTGCAACTTTGCCTTTACGCTGCCATGCACGCACAATCCGGATTTTATTCTCAGGTGATACCCTTGCGTAGACCGAGATGTGTTCGAGTTGTTTATCCAGCTCCTCGTCAGACATTTTGTCCAGTTCGGCTCCGGTAATGGCGAGATCATCCGGTTCGGCAAGGCCGATATCCACACCGATCGCCTGAGCCGTCGTTTTGTGATCTCCGGTGATCATGATGGTGCGAATGCCCGCTTTTTTGGACTCTTCAATAGAGCCATATACCGCTTCACGCGGTGGGTCAATCATCGCTGTCAGACCAACAAGTGTCAGATCATGCTCGTCATCAATGGTGACCTGGTTTTTATCATCGAATTTTTTGTACGCGTAGGCCAGCACACGGAAGGCTCGTTTGGAGAAGGCCTCATTTTTTTCTTCAAATTGTGTGCGAATCTCAGGTGTGAGGGGCTGAACCTCACCGTTGATAAACACATGACTACAGCGACTGAACAGCACATCCGGTCCACCTTTAGTCAGCAAAGCCGTCTGTCCCTCGAAGGTATGCACCGTACTCATGAGTTTTCGATCCGAGTCAAAAGGAAGCTCAGCTTCACGCGGGAACTGGTCACGGATTTCATTGTAATCCTTGTTCACCCGGTTGCTGAAGGCAATGAGGGCCACTTCGGTAGGATCACCCAGTTCCTTGCCTTCCTGATTAATATTCGAATCATTGCAGAGCACTGCAATATGTAACAGACGTCGTTCCTCTTCTGACCACTGATCGGGATCATCAGGGAATTCATCCTTGGTACCATGGGGAATGTAATAATCCACAACGGTCATCTTGTTCTGCGTTAGTGTACCTGTTTTATCGGTACAGATGATACTGGCAGAACCGAGAGCTTCCACGGCAGGCAGTCTGCGAATGATCGCATGTTGTTTGGCCATCTTATTTGTTCCGAGTGACAATACAATGGTCACAATGGAGGATAACGCCTCAGGAATGGCAGCAACCGCAACAGCTACGGCAAACATCAATGCATTTACGATGGAAGGCCCGATATTCTCCGTACCTTCGGTCAACCATACACGACCGGCTTCAATGCCAAAGATGAGAATCGACAAGCCCAGGATGAAAAAGCCCAGTTTTTTGCTGAATGATTCCAACTTGCGCTGTAATGGCGTGTTCTTGGCTTCGGCATTTTCAATCAATTCAGCAATTTTGCCGATTTCTGTTTTGAGAGCCGTTCCTGTAATGACAAGCATGCCCCGTCCATATACGACGAGTGAGCCACTAAAGGCCATATTGCGACGATCTCCGATTGGAGCTTCATCCGGGATGGTATCGGCGTGTTTCTCCGCAGCTTCGGATTCTCCGGTCAACATGCCTTCGTTGATTTTAAGACTACCTGATTCCAGGATACGGCCGTCTGCCGGGACATAATCACCTGCATCCAGCATAACAATATCACCGGGAACGAGTTCCCTCGCTGGAATGGTTTTTTTCTGCCCGTCACGAATGACCTTGGCTTCAGGTGCAGACATTTGTTTCAGCGCGTCGAGCGAGCTTTCGGCTTTTTTGGTCTGCACTACACTGATCACCGCGTTGAGCAAAATAACCAGGAAAATGATCAACGATTCAATCAGGTGTCCAAGAACAACCTGTACCGCGGCTGCAATCAGCAGCACGATGACCATCGGATCTTTGAAATTTTCGAGAAACAATTTCCAGACTGGTGTTGCATCTTTACCTTTTAACTCGTTATATCCTTCCGTTTCAATTCTCTTGGCAGCTTCGGAGGTCGTAAGTCCCTTGGAGGAACTCTGTACATCCTGAAGGGTTTCCTCCGCACTGTGTCTGTAATGTTGCAATTGACCAGCTCCTTGAATATTAGATTTCTCTGTGTATTACCCTTACGGGCAAAATCTAGAATCGTTTCATTTTCGTATTTTTTTAAGATTATGGATTTATACGTTTTTTAGCTGTACACAGTATTTTTCATAATGATCCGAGATATGCCTTTTTTCGAATGTTATTATTTCCAGTTTGGATGAAAGTCTGGAGAACCATATATAGATATTGGATCAGAAACTGTGTGCACCATCACACTTGCTCATATCAGGGTCTGTTACGCTATTCCATAACGAACTACGTTTAATCTAAGTTTGGAGGGGAAACCATATGTTTTGTTATCAGTGCGAACAGACGCCGAGTGGCGGGTGTACCGTGGTAGGGGTATGCGGCAAAAACGAAACAATCGCAAGTTTGCAGGATACGATGATTTTTGCGTTAAAAGGCATCGCTGCTTATGCAACACATGCACGCCAGTTGGGATATTCTGATCCTGAGGTGGATCGGATTACACATGAGGCATTATATATGACATTAACGAACTCGAATTTTAATGTACAGGAACATCTGGAGATGGCGATGAAAGTCGGCAATGCAGCAATCCGCATTATGGACGTGCTGGATCGTGCGCACACGGACCGCTTTGGTGTACCGCAACCGATTACGGTTAGCCAGAATCAGATCGAAGGACAGTGCATCGTGGTAACAGGGCATAATCTGTATGCATTGGAGGAGTTGCTTCGTCAAACTGAAGGGAAAGGAATCAACATCTATACGCACTCGGAAATGTTGCCTGCGCACGGTTATCCGGCGCTGAAGAAATACGCCCATCTCAAGGGCAATATCGGCAAAGCCTGGTATGATCAAAGAAGACTTTTCGAACAATTCCCGGGTGCTATTCTTGCAACAACCAACTGTGTCATGCCGATCAAAGGCACATATGCAGACCGCTTCTTCTCATACGAAGTGGCGGGTCTGGAGGGGGTTGCCAAGATTATGGATGATGACTTCTCAACGCTGATTGAACGTGCATTATCTCTGCCTGCGGCTAATGTACAGTCGGAGCAAGTCTTAACGACAGGATATCATCATGAGACCGTGATTGGGCTTGCGCCCGAGATTATTCAAGCGGTGAAAGACGGGCATATCCGTCGATTCTTCGTTATTGCTGGTTGTGATGCGCCAGGCAAAGGTGGCAACTACTATCGTGAACTCGCGACATCTTTACCGAATGATACTGTAATTCTGACGACATCTTGTGGCAAGTTCCGCTTCAACGATGTGGATTATGGTACGGTTGGAGACACGGGGATACCGCGTTATATCGATCTGGGTCAATGCAACAATTCCGGTTCTACGGTGAAAATTGCAATGGCTTTGGCGGATGCTTTTGGCTGTACTGTGAACGAGTTACCTGTCAGCATTGTGCTGTCCTGGTTTGAGCAAAAAGCAGTTGCGATCCTGCTCGGCCTGTTCAGCCTTGGCATTCAGGACATTCGGATTGGACCGAAACCGCCTGAGTTCATATCGGAAGGTGTCTTGGATGTACTCGTGGATATGTTTGGACTGAAGTTAATTACAACAGCAGAAGAAGATATGAACGCGATGTTGGCACTGTCATAGGATGAGGATGTATATTTATGTGCATCGCCATCTGATGACTGTGAAGTCGGTTGTGAGTATGAAGAGTATGACTCATAATTAAAGATGGATAAGAGCCTACATAAGAGTAGGCTTTTTTTGCTACGTAAACAATGTCATAGGTCCATATACCTTGTATAAATGAACATGCAATGTAAGGGGAATTAGTTTTTTTATCCTATTGAAGTTTTTTCATGGAAATGTGTATATAGATAGAGGCATATTAGATCATAACACATCACAAAACACGGGTTTACCGTAACATGAGGAGATTGTACATAATGCATAACACACAGATTGAAGATTGGTTGAAACTCGCAGGTGGCAAGGAGAACATCAGGTTCGTAGAACACGATAAGGGCACAACGACGCTGGTACTGAAGGACAGTACACAATTGAACATGTCGGCTCTTGCCTTCGCAGATGTTGTAGCAGATATTCGGGTAACAGGTGAGCAGTGCCATCTGGTAATAAGAGATGAATCTTCACTTATCTACAATACGTTACTGGGTATGGACACTTGGGAATCTACAGGGACAGGGTTGCAGGAAGAAGGACACACGAAGAAGAACAGATTCTCGATCTTACATTTTGTATCCGATGTATTCAGGCCCTTGATGCCTGCGATTCTCGGAGCCGCTGTTATTAAAATTATAGTCGCCATTATTGCGTTAATGGATACGTACAGTTCTACGGACTCTTCTGCGTTGATGGACAGCCAGACCTTTACGATCTTCAGGATCATTGGAGACGGTGTATTTTATGTACTGCCTGTATTGGTAGCAATCAGCACAGCGTATCGGTTGAAGAGCAATATCTATGTTGCAGCATCTATTGGCGGACTCATGTTTTATCCGGAGATGACCATGCTGATGTCGGGGGAAAAAGAGGTGCATTTCCTGGGTTTGCCACTTGTGTCCCAGCCAGCTTTTTACTCTACGCCCATCTGGGTCATTCTCACGATCTGTGCAGGGGCCTACCTGGAAAGAGTCGTTGAACGATGGAGTCCAAAATTCTCCAAAGGGATGGTTGCTCCTTTCCTGACGTTACTGGTTCTTGTTCCGTTAGTATTGATGATTCTTGGTCCAGTCGGCACCTGGATTGATGAATATCTGCCGGAGGCATTGGATTCACTAGTAGCTAATGCTCCAGTGTTGTCGGTGATGTTACTGGGAGCAGTCTTCTCGCTAATATTAATTATGGGATTACACTACTGGCTGATTGCCATCATCATTAATGAAATGGTTATGAATGGTGGTTCTATGGTGATTGCTGCCATGTTAGTGGCGATTGTAGGACAAGCAGGGGCTGCGCTTGCAAACGGAATCCGCTCGAAAGAGCCAGCATCCAGAAGACTTGCTTTCTGGGCAACGGGAACAGCGCTCCTTGGAGTGGTAGAGCCTGCATTGTATGCAGTCAACATGAGAAAAAGATCCTCTTTCTACGCGGCATTGCTGGGTGGAGCTGCGGGTGGACTGTATTTTGGATTATTATCTGTCAAGGCATTTGCTATGGTGGGGAATCCGAGCTTGGTCAGCCTCCCGCTCTTCATCGAAGAGGGTAGCCTGAATCTGTTACACACATGCATTGGTGTGGTTATTGCGTTTGGTGTCTCGAGTGGACTAACGTATTGGATGGCAGGAAAAGGACAGAAACGGGGATAGGGGTGACCGAAACCCAGCATTGAGTAATACGTAAAACGTACTAATTGAATAAGTAGTATTAAAGTTGTAAGAAAGAGCCTGTGCCTGATGGTACCGGCCTTTTGTTGTTTTTGTATCTGAATAATACAAGTATGAAATGCTCAGTAGCTGTCCACCATTTTATTCAAGCCATAGCTTGTTGGTTATGGAGTTGTCATGTATT
Source organism: Paenibacillus sp. AGC31 (assembly GCF_057334655.1). Lineage (NCBI taxonomy): Bacteria > Bacillati > Bacillota > Bacilli > Caryophanales > Paenibacillaceae > Paenibacillus > Paenibacillus sp. AGC31. Next base: position 221,280 of record NZ_JBHFJH010000001.1, on the reverse strand, counting down.
TTGATATAGTGAAACCTATAAATCTGGATTACTAATCCCTTTGAAAGGATAACCTATGTCTGACAACATGGAATGGATTGCTCAATGGAAGTCAACGGATGCACTAAGCAACGCATGGATAACGAAAGGCGAGCTGCATCAGTTTTTCAGTCACACCTTGATATTTATCATTGATGGAGAAGCGATCTGGAATATAAATGGACATCGAGTTCACGTCTCCTATGGAGAATTAATTGCGCTTGAAGAGAACTCCGTAATGGAGGTCATTGAAGGTGGCAACCTGGATCTGGCAGGCTGGCATGTTCAGTTCGATACATATTCGGTGCTGCATGATAGGCGGGAGGCTGAGAAGTTCGAATGGCATTTACCATCAGGAGAGGCGTATCAGAAAGTGCAACTGTCCGGTGGAGGTTTGGCAAGTATCATTCAGCATTGGAGTGAAGCGCATTCACAGGAACAGAGTGCAGAAAGGATTGGCAATCAGCATTTGTTATATGAGTTGTTGAGTAATCTATATCGGAAACAGCCGGATAACGAGTTGAAGCCAGAACACGGTATACTTCGCTCCATTGACTACATGCAGCAGCATTATGATCAGGTCATTACACGTACACAGTTAGCTCAGATCGCCGGTATTAGTCCATGGCATTATTCCCGCAAATTTAGTGAGCGATATGGTAAGCCACCTCTGGATTATCTGGCCCACTACCGGATCTACCGTGCGCAGGAAGAACTGTTATTAACCGCTGCAACCTCTCAGGATATTGCCAAAAAGACTGGATTTGAAGATGCTCATTATTTTAGCCGACGCTTCAAACAGTTGACTGGCGTATCACCTAAGATATATAGGCAGACGATGACGCAGCGCAAGATCGTATCACTTTCTCCAATCTGTGCAGAAATTATGATTCATCTGGGTGTCATCCCCCATGCCGTAGTGGTCACCCCAATCCTGCTGTTCCCACATCACCATGAACAATTTATAGCGCATGGAGTGCAGATGCTGGAGGTTACACAGTATGAGGTGGAGATAGAACTTGTTCGACAAGTTCAACCGGAGATGTTGATAGGAAACGTATTGACGGAAGAGGTCAAAAGGGAGCTGCGCACAATTGCACCGATTCTAACCGGACTTCATCAAGATGTAGAACCCATGCTCGATCAATTGGCAGCCTGGTTTCTCAAAGAAGAAGAGGCTTATAGACTGCATCAGCAGATGAAACATGAAGTCAGCTTAGCTAAGCGAAAGTTGCAACCCATCATCCAATCCGCGTCCACTGTCATGCTGCTGAGGGTGGAAGCGTTTGGTTATCGATATCTGGGTGGGCATTCACACGGGGTATCACACTTGTTATATGAACAGCTTGGATTAACACTGCCGCAAGCACTGGATTCAGGTACAGCATGGTTTAACCCTTGTTCGCTGGACCTGCTCACACAAGCCAATCCCGATTATCTGTTTGTGGAAAAGCGGATTATGCAGCACTTCAGTGCTGAAGAAAATATGAGGAAACTATGGGAGAGTCCGCAATGGAATGACCTGAAGGCTGTAAAAAATAATCGGGTATTTTACGTCGATACTCACCTGTGGGTAGACGGTCACGGAATTACGGGACACACTCTGATTCTCAATCAGATCGTTCGCTACCTTACGGAAACACTTCATGAGAGAGCACAATAATCCAACTAAATACGCACGATATGCTATGGAAGCAATAATCCTTCTTTGATATTATTTGATAATAATTATCATTATCAATATACATAAGGGGCGAAGTATATCATGTCACGAAGGTTTAAAGGGTTTGGTATCATGCTGTTGGTGGTTAGTGTAATGCTGGCGGCATGTTCCGGTGGAACCAAGGAAGAGAACGCAACAGCTGGAACAGCAGGTGCTCCAACTGAAGGAGCAGCGAGTACTGCAGAAGAAACAGCGACTGAAAGTGGGACTAAGGTGGTAAAGGATCAGTTTGGAGAAGTAACGATTCCAACTCACCCTCAAAATCTGGTGGTGTTTGATTCAATCTATGCCGAGTATCTGATTGAAATGGGTGTTACACCTCAAATCGTTTTGTTAACTCCAGAAGTTGAAGCGGAATACCGCCCTAATTATCTGAAAGAACATGGGGTCCAGATCATTGAAGTCGAGCAATATCAATATAACTATGAACAGTTGCTTGCGTTGACACCGGATATGATCCTTACAGCTGGCGAAGGTATGGAACAGGGCGTATATGATGAATTGTCCAAAATCGCTCCTACGGTGGCACTGGATGCCAACAGTGAAATGAAACGTGCTATGCCGAAGCTGGCTGCCATATTTGACAAGACCGAAGAATCTGCCAAAGTACTGACTGAATTCGACGAGAAAGCCTCCCAAGCGAAAGAGAAGATTGCGGCAGCCCTGGGAGACAAGACCGTATTGGTTCTCCGGGTGGAGCACAATCGTTACCGTTTCATGGGTCCAAAAGGAGGAAGCAGCAGTGTTTTCTTCTATGATATCCTGGGTCTGAATAGTCCTGAAGCGATCAAAGACTCTACAGATTGGTTTAGCCAGTTCTCCCTGGAATTCTTGCCTGAGATGAATCCGGATTATATTTTCCTGGAAGACAGAACCCTTGTAGGTTATGACACGAAGAAATCTATGGAAGATCTGAAAGCAAGCCAAGTGTGGTCGAATCTGGAGGCTGTGAAGAATGATCATGTCTTCCCGCTGAAGACAAGCCAATTCGTATCGGGTGTGGGTCCGATTGGATCTGTAAAATTGATGGACTATGTTGTTGAAAAGTTGGTGCCTTAAATGACAACGGAGACACAATTGGATATCTACGATATTACGATCATTGGTGGTGGGCCTGCTGGCATGTATGCCTCATTTTATAGTGGTATGAGAGCCATGCGTACCAAGATCATCGAAGCCAAGCAGGAACTGGGTGGATTCATGCGTACATACCCGGAGAAGCTGATCTGGGATGTGGGCGGGATAGATCCGATTCGATGTGAGAAGCTGATTGAATCACTGGAGAGACAGGCGAGAACGTTCGATCCAACGATTGTGTTTGGGCAGGAAATAGCCGAGCTTGAACGATGTGAGGATGGTGTATTTGTACTCATTTCCAAAACAGGCGAGCGTCATTATACACGTACTATCCTGTTATGCGCGGGCAGAGGCATGACTCAAGTGCAAAAACTGGCTATTGAAGGTGCCAACCGATATGAACTGACAAATCTGCACTATACGATAACCGACCTGTCCCGATTTGCCGGGAAGCGTGTTCTGATCTCGGGTGGTGGCGATTCCGCAGTCGACTGGGCGAATGAAATGGGCAAGATAGCAAGTGAAGTTACAGTAGCACACAGACGTCATGAATTCACCGGACATGAGTCGCCTGTTGCTCAGATGAAAGCTCAAGCCAACGTCATGACGCCATTTAACATCTCACGCTTATACGGTACAGGTGACAAAATAGATCGTGTCGAGCTGGCCCATATAGAAACCGGTGAGATCACACATGTTGAGGTGGATGAGGTCGTCGTAAGCCACGGGTATGATCGTGATTTTGGCAATCTTGTGCAATGGGGACTGGCGCGGGAAGATTACGGCGTATCCGTAGATCAGCGCATGCGTACCAACATTCCAGGCATATTCGGAGCAGGTGATTTCATTACCTATGGAAGCAAAGTTCGACTGATTGCAGGTGCTTTTAACGATGCGGTGCTTGCAGTCAACAGTGCCAAGACGTATCTGGAACCTGCTGCTTCTGATATGGCGGGTGTCTCTTCTCACAACGCCCGGTTCTATGAGAAAAACAAAGCACTATTGTAAAATAAGAAGAACCTGTGTGAAAGGGATGAGCATAGCAAAAGCCAGTCAAACCTCGAGAGTATCTCGTGTTCAACTGGCTTTTTTATCTGCCTTTTATATTGAAAATTGGTCTATGCATTCATGTTATAGACTGGATTCATAGACCAATTTACTCATTATAGGCACTATAATTTTCTAATTTATAGTTAATAGTCTATGCCCCTCGTGATGGATACACATAGTATGTGGAGAAATATCACGGAGGTGAGTTGGTTGTTAAATAGACATGGGAAACGAATTTGTAGACGTAAATTTAAAAAACATTTTCATTGTGGTGTTAAGGTAAAAGTGGTAAAAGTTAAACCTAAAGTTATTGTTAATGCACCGCAAGGTTCTCCAGGGATTCCTGGCCCACTAGGACCGATAGGTCCCAAGGGAGCGACAGGAGCTCAAGGGATACCGGGGCCGATCGGACTGCAAGGAGTTCCTGGTATACCAGGACCAGTCGGCCCTGCCGGAGCAGTAGGACCTGCTGGCCCTGCCGGAGCAGTAGGTCCAGTAGGCCCAGTAGGCCCAGCAGGAGCAACAGGTCCGGCCGGTCCAGTTGGGGCAGGAATATCTGATTTCCTAAGTGTTTTCCGAGCAGATCCTGGCACAGGTACTGACACAGTTCCAGGAAACGCTCCAATAACTTTAACCGGTGTTTTGGCTAATGTTGGAGGTGCATTTACTTTTGTACCGCCATCCTCGACGATAACAATCAATGAAACAGGAAGTTACTTGATCTCTTTTAGCATTCATAATCAGGGCAATGCGGATTTCAACCTCACGGTAAATGGAACGCCCATAACACCTGTGCCATTCACAGGTAATGGAGGTGGACCTATATCTGCTGAAGTTATTGTTACGGTTACAACGGTTCCGACCACGATCCAACTGGTAAATGCGAATGCAACTCCTGCACAGTTGCATAACAATCTAAATACCACTGTGACCATTCTAAAACTGACTCCTTAATTCCGATTCTCAATATAGTCTATGTCAGCATAAAAATAAAAGTTTATGTCTTTTATCCAGTCAATAAGTCTATTTATTCAGCAAAATAGTCTGAACTAGTAGGCACTGGAGAGTGGCGGGACGATGAAGCTCATAGACTTCACCGCTGCTCTCTGCGTTTCCAGAGCCCAGCCTACCATTCGAACCAATCAACTATGATGCGAAGAGATTCGTACCAATAATGTGATAATCTGGTGAATTGTTTGTTGTATAAGTCCATATTGCTTCGTTCTCCATTATACTTGATGAAAACGGACGAGGAGATGGACTCCAGATGAAAAAACAAATGTGGATCATTGCAAGTGTTGTAGTTGTGATTGTGATCGGAACATACCTGTTTGCAAGCAATACAGGTAAGGAAGAGGCGGGTAAAGCCAATGCGCCCAACATCCGAAAATTGGTGGAAGATATCAGCACAGGAAAAGAGACACCGGAATCTGCCTCCATTAATGCCAAACAGTTAATCATCACCGATCAAGATGAAAAAACCATTACATATGATTTGCCTGAAAATGAATTTTTCCTTTCCATTGCACCCTATGTGGACCAGACCCATCCCTGTGCAATTCATAGCTTGACCGGTTGTCAGGGGGAAATGAGCAATAAGGAATTTAGCGTTACCATTCACGATTCTCAAGGCAACACTTTTATGAAAGACGCAGTGATTAAGTCTGGTGCGAACGGATTTATGGATTTTTGGGTGCCTAGAGACAGAACCTATCTGATTCGTATTGTTCGAGATGGAAAGGTTGCAGAAACGCAATTGTCTACATACGAAAATGATAATACATGCATCACTACGATGCAGTTGAGTTAATGTAAACAGCAATCAATAGAAGGGAAGGATGGCTTTTGAGCTATCCCTTTCCTTTTTTTATCTCATAAAAGAATTGGAATAAGGTACTTTGCATTGACAAAAATCAATTCCTACGGCATAATCCAATAGTGATAATGATAATTGTTATCATATAAATACATACAAACAGGGGAGAAAAGAGATATGAAAAAAGGGTTGAACGGATTGTTGATCATGCTGGCCTTTGTGCTGGTTTTGGCAGGTTGTGGTAAAACCACGACTACAACAGATACAAGTCAAGGTAGTGACTCCGGTAGTGCTCCGGCTGAAGAGACAGCAGGTCCTGTTACCGTGAAGCATAAACGTGGAGAGCTTAAGCTGGACAAACCAGCAGAACGTGTCGTTACGCTTGAATGGACATATACGGAAGATGTCGTTGCCCTGGGTGTTCAACCAGTAGGTAATGCAGATAACGCTAACTATAAAGTGTGGGTAACATCCGAAGCAGCACTGGATGACAGTGTAACGGATATCGGAACACGCAGTGAACCCAATCTGGAAGCTATTGCTGCATTGAAGCCAGATCTGATCATTGCCAATGCGGATAATAATACAGCGGTCTACGATCAGCTGAATGCAATTGCACCAACGATTGAATATGATCCGTATGATGGTGACGGCTATGATTATGACAAGATGACAGAGATCTTTAATAACATTGCAACAGCTCTCGGTAAAGAAGACAAAGCAAAAGAAGTTTTGAGTAATCTCGATCAACACTATGTAGAAGCCAAAGAAAAACTGGCTGCTGCGGGGAAAGAAAACTTCAACTTTGCACTGACACAAGCGTTCACATATCAAAATGCAGTCAGCCTGCGTATGTTTACCGATAACTCGGTTGTGATTGGTACATTGGACAAAATCGGACTGGCTAACGATTGGCAGCCGGACAAAGTTGAAAACTATGGCTTCTCTACAGTAGGCATTGAATCCTTAACCGATGTGAAGGACAGTAACTTCATTTATATTACACAACCAAACGATGACGTCTTTGGCACAGCCATGAAAGATAACTCGGTATGGAACGGACTGAACTTTGTGAAGGAAAAACGCACATATCAACTCGATAGTACAACATGGACATTTGGTGGACCGATCTCCTCCAAAGTATTGGTTGATGGGGTAGTCGAGGCGATTACCAAATGAGTTCGGTTCAAGGATCTAAGCCAGCTATGAATTGGCGCACAATAAGCATATATGGGGGCGGTCTAACCGCTCTCATCGTGCTTTTTTTTGTAAGTCTGTGTTATGGAGAAGCATCCATTCCTTTGCATGTCGTTTGGGACGCTCTTACAGGAAGACAGGATTCATTAGAGCACAATATGGTCTGGGACTTGCGCATGCCGCGTACAGTGATCGGTATTCTTGCGGGTGGCGCATTGGCTGTTGCGGGCGCTTTGCTGCAAACGATTACTCGTAATCCACTCGCTGCTTCAGATACGCTGGGCATTAATGCAGGAGCGTACTTTGTGGTGGTGCTGGGAGCTATCGCTTTTCCAGGCGTGTTAAGTCAGTCGCCTTTTCTTTTCGCAGCACTAGGTGGTTTGCTGGCAGCATTTGCGGCTTATTTCATGGGCGGCGGACGAACATCAAGCCCGGTTCGACTTGCGTTGTCCGGTATGATTGTATCGATGGTGCTTGGTTCATTTACAAGTGCATTACATATTTTTTTCTCCATGGAGACACAAGGGTTGTTCCTTTGGGGCTCCGGAACACTTGTCCAGAATGACTGGAGTGGTGTGTTTTATGCTTTGCCTTGGGTGGTTGGTATTACCCTTCTCTCGTTAATCCTTTCCAGACAGTGGGATATGCTGGAGTTGGATGAATCAACGGCTTCTTCCTTGGGACAAAAGGTTACATTGGCTCGTGCAGTAGGGTTAATACTTGCTGTATTGCTGGCTGCTGTGATTGTAAGTGTAATCGGACCGATTGGCTTCGTGGGACTGGTCGCACCACATCTGGTTCGATTGAGTGGTGTACGTTCTAATCGATTACTTTTACCCGGTGTGTTCATATGGGGCGCAGCGCTCCTGGTTGGAGCAGATGTCCTTGCCAAGATGGTGCATAACTCCAGCATGGAACTGCCAACGGGTGCCGTTATGGCGATCATTGGTGCACCGTGGCTCATCTGGCTTGTTCTTACACGCATGAAGGCTGCGAACGGATCAGGCATGTCTACTTCAATGAGCACAGGAGGAGCTGCGCGTCGCTTTGCATTTGGCCCGATGGCTGTATTATTCTCAGTCATAACGGTCGTGCTTATCTTGCTCAGTACGATGTTTGGCGGTATGCGAATTCCCCTGGCCGATTGGTTACCAAGTCTGTTCCAATCGGATGGACTGTTCTCCGCGCTGATTCAGCTTCGGATTCCGCGTACACTTGTTGCCGCAGGTGCAGGAGCTGCACTGGCAATCAGTGGTGTACTCATTCAGATGGCGGTACGTAACCCGCTGGCTGATGCTTCAATTGTTGGTGTGTCCTCAGGTGCAGGGCTTGGAGCGATGATGGTCATCATCTTATGGCCGGGTCTTCCGATATACTTGCTGCCAATTGCGGCAATCATCGGTGCAGCCATTGCTGCAGTGGTGGTGTTCTCCCTCGCCTGGAAGAAAGGACTGAACCCTTCGGCGGTTGTGTTGCTGGGGATCGCGATGTCTGCCATTGCTGGAGCAGGTATTCAGATTCTGATTGTCCGTGGTGCGGTATACGGTAGCAGCGGATATATCTGGCTGACAGGAAGTACCTATGCTCGTACCTGGGAACAGGTGAGGGTTATCGGATTATTTTTAGTTATTCTGGTACCGGTGGCTTGGTGGCTGGCACGCAGATTCGAACTGCTGGTATTTGACGACAATAGTGCATCCGGGCTTGGTCTCGGAGTACGTCGTACACGATTATTAGCCATGACAGTTGGTGTATTACTTGCAGCAGGTGCGGTTGCTTGTGTAGGAACCGTTGGTTTTATCGGCCTGATTGCACCACATATGGTTCGGTTACTGACGGGGAATAAGTTAAGACGATCCATGTTCCTATCCGCATTAGCGGGTGCAGTCATGCTGGTGCTTGCCGATACAATCGGCAGAACCGTCATGGCGCCGACAGAGATTCCATCAGGCATACTCATTGCGATCATCGGTACACCGTACTTCCTGTATCTGATGTATCGTTCTAACTGGCGCAAGTCTGTATAAAAGTCCAAACCAGAAGCCTGCTCTCCGAGCAGGCTTTTTGCTGTAAGTTGGCACCATTCAGCCGCAATCTTAAATCAGCCAATGAATGTCTACTCCCGTACCAAATGACAAAATCCCCTCAAGTCTCTGGAAGTAGAGATCACGTTATCAAACGTGAAATTCTTGCTCCCTGTGGACCTTGAGGGGATATTTGCTTGAGCACATTCGAATTGTGCTCCCGTTAGCTGGATTTCAGAATCCCGCTGTCATCGACGGATTGTACCGCCTGTTGCAATATTTCATTATCCTGAACGAGGGCGAAGCGCACATACCCTTCACCTGAAGGACCAAAGGCACTGCCTGGCGTTGCAATGACTCCTGCATGTGTAACCAGATCCATGGCGAATTGCTCTGAGCTGTCGTAGTGCGCCGGAATCCGGCTCCAGACGAACATCGTTGCTTCAGGTTTGGCGATGGGCCAACCCAGTCTGCTGAATCCATCACAGAGGATGTCTCTTCGCTGTTCATAGATTGCTCTGACCCGTTCAACCTCGGATTGATCACCGGTAATGGCGGCAATTGCTGCCTTTTGAATCGGAAGAAACATGCCGTAATCCATATTGGATTTTAACTTTTTCAGCATGGAGACCATGGTTGTATTGCCCACACAGAAGCCGATTCGAGCTCCGGCCAGTCCGTACGTTTTTGACAGGGAATTGAATTCCACACCGACGTCCATGGCGCCAGGGAATGCGAGGAAGCTTCCACATGACTTTCCGTCAAACACGAGCTCACTGTACGCATTATCATGGAGCACGATAATATCATACTTCTTCGCAAAGGCAATCAGGTCGAGATAGAACTGATCTGGTGCCATCGCAGTTGTTGGATTGTTGGGATAGGAGACCAGCATGAATTTTGCTCGATGAGCGATATCTTCCGGTATATCCTGAAGTTGAATAACATACCCGTTTTCTTCTTTTTGCGGCATATAATACAGTTCTGCACCTGCCAGTAACGGTCCATCCGCGAAGACGGGATAGCAGGGGTCAGGGACCAGCACCAGATCACCTTCATCGACAATGGAGAGGGATATATGTGCCAGCCCTTCCTGTGAACCGAGTAAGGAACAGATCTGTGTTGCAGGGTCTAACTCGACCTGATAGCGCTGCTTGTACCAATTGCTCGTAGCTTGTAACAACTCACTCTGATCATTCACAGCATATATATAATTAGCCGGATCAGCTGCGGCCTCGCATAGTGCAGTTATAATATGCTGCGCAGGTGGGATATTTGGCGTACCCACACTGAGATCAATAACGGGCTGCCCGTTCTCCAGTCTGCGGCGTTTGATCTCCAGCAACCGGGTGAAAATTCCTTCGTTGAAATGATCCATTCGTTTGGCAAAGTTCATGATGATGATTCAGCCTCCAATCCTCTTCGTACGCATATTCATTAATAATAAATGGACAGCGACTAAAAGAGAAGAGCAGAGGAAAGCTTGCGGATCATGACTTTACTTTAAACTGGCTTAATTCGTCTTGCAGTTTGCCAGATAGCTGGTTCAACTGTTTCGACAGATCCGCTACCTGTTCGATACTATCCAGCTGCTCCTGCGTGCTGGCGCTTACTTCTTCCGTTGATGCCGAGTTCTCCTCTGTGGTGGAGGAGATAATCTCCAGTGCCTGGAATATCTCATCTTTGTGTTTGTGTACATTGGAGGTATTGTTGGTAATCTGCATCATACGCTGCTGCAGATCTTTCAGGTCTTTGTTAATACTAAAGAATACATGTTTGGTATCTTCTACGGATTTGGCATTCTCCTCCGCAATCTTCATACCGCGCATGGTATGTTCAACCGACAGGGTTGTTTTCTCTTCAATAACATTCACCTTTTTGTTGATTTCCTCTGTTGCCTGAGCCGTCTGTTCTGCAAGTTTGCGGACCTCTTCGGCAACGACGGCAAATCCTCTTCCATGTTCGCCAGCACGTGCAGCCTCAATGGAGGCATTCAGGGCGAGCAGGTTCGTTTGAGAGGCAATCTGTTTGACTGTATCCACAAAACTGGATATTTCATTCCGACTCAGGTCAATCTCCTGGATAATAGAGGACATTGCTTGGGTGGACTGATGGTTTTCCTCAGACCATTTCGATAATTGTTCCACGACCGCAAGTCCTTGGCTGCTTTGATCGGCAGATGTCTGCACGACCGTTCCCATAGCCTGCGCATCGGTAGCAATTTCATCAATTTGGCTGGATAACGAGCCTGTTTTGCGTAAAATATTTTCCGTTTCGATGGACTGATAATTCGTTGCATTGGCAATCTCGTTGATGGCTGTTGATGTGTCATTCATGGTCACAGCCGTTCGTGAGGAGATGTCTTGCAGATCATTCGACGACTGGTTCAGGATTTGCGCCGAGCTGCCGACCATTTGCAGCATGCCCTGAATTTTCTGCACCATGGAATTCAAACCTGTGGCGATCTGTCCAATTTCATTATTAGATTTGATATCCAGTTGGACAGTCAGGTCACCTTGTTCAATCTGTTTAATCTTAGCCAGCAGCTGTGGTATGGAGCGTAACAGACGGCGAAGGGTAATGTAACAGATAATCACAAGTAGAAGGGTGGCTGCAGCAAAACCGCCAAGCGTAATCCACGTGAATGTTTTTAATTCCGCGAGAACTTCTTCTTCGGATATGGTCAGACCAACGGACCATCCCGTATCCTTGCTGGTAGCGTAGCCGATATAACGACGTTCCCCATTGTCGTTCATAAGTTGTACGCCGTTTTCCCCAGCAAGCATTTTCTTGCCGATGTCCCCCATGTCCCCTGTACTGTCCAGGATGTTCTCCTTCAATACCTTCTCTTGATCCGGATGGTACAGAATTTCCCCACTCTTGGACAGCAACATGGAATAGCCCGTGCTTCCAAGGGAATAACTCTCCATAATCGCCGGAATATCCTTGAATGCAATATCCGCTGCGGCAAAGCCGATCGTGTTGTTGTTGTCGTCTTTGATCGGATAAAAGATACCCATGAGTACATCGCCTGCTGCAATATCAATGTACGGATCGGAGAAATAAAGTCCGTCTGCGTCGGTAACCGGCTTGTAGTATGGACGTGATTGGATATCAAAGTCCGGTGCAGATACGACACCATCATTTTGAATCCAAAAGCCTTTTCCATCCAGACCCGCGACCCAGGCATCTGCAAACGAAGGCTCTGCCTTAACGATAGCGGCGAGTGTCGCCTGTGTTTCCGCAGCGTAGGTAGAACTTGCCGCATCCGCAGCAGATGCTGTTGTTTCTATGTATTGCTGAAATAATGTGTTGGTGGACATTTGCTTGACCAGTGCACCTTTTTCCTTGAATAGTGCATCAAATTCACTAACAATGGCTTGTGTCTTGGTCTGGAGCATGGATTCCTGCTGTTTCACCAGAATGTTTCGTGTGCTTGCAAACATAAATGTTCCCAGCACGGCAAAGACAACTACGATAATGATCAGCAGCACAATGGACAACGTATTTGCCATACTGGATGTCCGTGCTCCCGTTTTCCCCCGCTTGTTTAACATGTTCGACATATTCCATCTCCCCAGATGATTAATAAAAAGCTCAAAACGCCTAAGTTATATGTCGGTATGATCTCTAATTTTATGTAGATTTCTGTCGAATAATCCTGAAAGTAACGGAAAGGAAAGGCATGAGTATGAGAAGGGTGAAAGGGGAGGGATGAAAAAAGAGGAAAGGAATGAAAAAATGGGATCGGTAGTGGTTCATCCAGGTGATCTTGTTTATAATGGAATGGATTGGAACTATGGGTGAAAAGGGGGATTATCTGTGAGTGAGTTATGGCATGCATCAATACAGGGGGCTCCATGGAATGCCGAAAAGATGCACCAGGCGGTGCATCTGTTGCGCCGCAGAGCAACGGTTCATTTTCGCGTTGACGCGGATACATACGAGGACCTTGCCGAGCTCGATGCCAAAGTATTCTTTGCCCGGCCGGATCTGATCCTACACATATCACATATGGACCCTAAAGGGGTATATTCATCCGGATTTTTGGGGCGACTGGCACAGTTAAAACATGTGTCTGCCTTGCAGCTTGATCTTTCGCAGGCACAGGATTTGACGATTCTGGGTGCGATGGAGCAACTGCAGTTTCTAAGATTGAACTCTCCTGCAAAGGCGACCGGACTCGATTTTATTAAACACTACAAACGATTGACCTTTCTTGAACTGCGTGGCAAATTCAACGGATTTGCTTCCATTGCGGCATGCCTCCAACTGCATACGCTCATTCTGAGCTGCACGCTCGAAAGTGCCGATGTGTTAGCGGAACTGCCCATGCTTCAGTATCTGTCCCTGGATCACTGTGAGTTAAAAGGGGGACTGGATGTATTAATACAGTCGACCATCTCGATGTTGAAACTAAGCTCTATTCGCAAACTGACGAGTATTCAGGGGCTCGAACAGATGCGCGGGCTGGAATATCTGCATCTGTCCTTGCCCAAGCTGGAGCAGTTATGCGACTTTTCCCATATGACCTCTCTCAGACAGCTCGAACTGGACTATATGAAATCGTTGCGGGATACCACACATCTATGGACAGCCCGTGCTTTGGAGTCTATTGAATTGAAAGAGATTAGTACGGCGCTCAAGGCGGATTCTTTTGCTGGACTGACCGGGCTGGAGCATTTGCGCCAAATCGATTTTCGTTTTATTGATGTTAACAAGGGACGGATTGCAGCTATGCGTGATCACTTGGACAAGGCCGGAAAATCCCATTTGTTATATGAAAATATTCCTGAGCATGAACGCCTGAATTCTATAGGTATTACGCACTTGTCGCATGTATTAATGTAAACGGGTTGCTATCTAGGTGTTCGTATCCGTTAAGGCGGGCATGTTGATCTCTTTTACACAGGCCGCTTTGGACAAGCTGATGATACATCGAACGATGGCGACCATATCCTGCAGGGGAATGCGGGTCCCATCATACTCGGCCAGTGCACGTTCCATCCCGTCTTCATACGGAATTTCTGCCGCCAGTTCTCCCGGGTTGATACATGTCACCGCGATGCGGTCATTCCTCGTATGTTCTCTTAGAGCTTCCGTAATACCCCGTATGGCAAATTTGGAGGCGACAAAAGAAACCTGGCTGCTGCTTGCATTGCTCAAACCGGCTGTTGAACCGATCAGGATGATCTTCCCTGCTTCAGACTGGCGGAGCTGAGGCAGTAAAGCCTGTATACATACAATTGTAGAAGTCACATTCACATGGATCAGCTGACTGATATCTGCCGGTTCATCCTTATCAAACGTATAGTGCTCTTCAAATCCTTCCTTTTCCCAGATCCCCACGTTATAAATAAGCACATCCAACGTCTCGCCTTGAAGTTGGCTGGCAACTTGCTCTGCGGCCTGAAGCTCGGAAAGATCAGCCTGAATCCATATTCGCTCGACGCCATCCTCCACGGAGAGACTTTCCGGCTTGCTGCGAGAGACCACCCAAACCTTATCACCGGATTGCGGCACACCTCGGACAAATGCATCGCCTAATCCCTTGCTTGCACCAAAGACAATTATATTTTTCAAATAAAACCCACCTTATCGATTAGAAATTAATAATGTTTACATTAATCTATATCTTACTATAGAGGTGATATATGGAACATGAAGTTTACATGAGGTATGCTTCATCCTTGTCAAGATTCGGGGTTTTTGAAGTTAAAAGGTGAATCTCTTCATATAAAATATACTGAAAAGGACCTGGCTCCACACATGGTGAAGTTACAGGTCCTGATCATAAGCGAAAAATTAATAACCGAATAAAACTACATTTATTCTACGTGGAAATAATCAAAATCTGCATATCCTCCGGTAGACTTCGTTGCATAATTGAATAGTGCAAACCGATATCCCATAAAGTGTGGCAGTGTGTAAGACATTTGAAGTGTATTACCAATGGTTGTCCAGTTACTTCCATTCAGGCTATAAGCAAAGTAGGCTTTGTCGGTCTGGTTCGTAAAATCACAGATGACGCGGAGATAGATTCTGTTCTGGTTTAATGGCACAGTTGCTACTTCAGTCATGGTGCCGGAACTGGCATTAGCCATAACGATGGATTTGGTGCTGCCCTTCATTTTTACGCCGACAAAACCATATTTGGCCTGAAAAGCAGCGAGTCCTGCATAATCACCATCCTTCATGCCTGCTGTATCCAAAGCAGTCATCCCTGTGCTTTTTGGACCAAAGGTTCGTTGTGTCAGTGTGTTGCGGGCTTCTAACAGGTTTTTGCTGATTTTGCCTGCAGTTAACCGCATGAAACCGGGCCGCTGGAGCAGGGACCAGTTAGCAGCATCAGGGTTATGATTCCACTGCCAAAATGTGGCCAGACTGGATGTGCCGGAAGATGAATTGCTTGTCAGGGAGACGTCATCCACATAAAACGCCATCAAATCATTGGTCGGGTCCGGATTCGAGTTATACGGTGTTTCCACAAAAATAAAGCTTTGGGACAGGTCTACATTCGACGGAACGGTATACGTACCTTGAATGGTACCCCACTGTCCGCGGGTTAACGTCGCACTGCCCATAATGGTAATTCCGGTATAACTTGCACCGTTCTGGATGCTGAGATTGAACGTTTTGGTTGCAGGACCAGTAGTGTATTTGATCTTTGCCGGAAAAGAGTACGTTCCTCCAGGTATCAGCTTGCCAGTAACCATCTGTTTGGCACCACCAGCTGTCTGCTGTCTGCCGCTGACGAACAGGCTTTTTGTACCGCTGAACGCTTCGGCATTTGTTACGGTGATGGTCGCCGTATTGTTGCTGGCCCACGGCTGAATGGTACTTTCCTCAAAGCCGCCGTTCACTAACAGTTGCGTTACTGAGGGGGTGCCGGATGTGGTTGCGTTGAACTCATCGGACCCGTAGATTTTGGCAGCAGGCTGACCTTCAACGGGCATATTCATGTTAAGGGGAACCTTGCCGTTCAACCCAAACACTGGCCAGTTATCTGACCACGTCACTGGAACGAGATAGGGGATGCGCCCAATGGCCCCGCTATCACGAAACAGCAAGCCGTACCAAGCGCCGGATGTGGTATCCACGATGCCTCCTTGGGCGATTCCCGAGTCTCTGAGTACAACTTTACCTGTGTATGGACCTGTCAATGTGTTTGCACGATAGGCAAGCTGAATGCGACCATCACCCGAAGGCCAGGCAATCAGGAATACATAGTACATGCCATTGATCTTCTGAATGTGTGCTCCTTCTGCCTTTACAATCATGTTGGAGCCGGCAACACTGCTCGCATTTGGAATCAGGACCTGATTGAGTCCGCCGGACTTGATGGCCTTGGCATCAGGTGTCAGCTCAACGATACTGATGTTATCACTGCCATGAACAAGAAAGGTTCGATTCCCGTCAAACAAAAGGGAGGGGTCATGGTAATAACTGTTCAATGTGTAAGGTGTCCATGGCCCTGTTTCAATATTGCTGGTTTGGTAAATATACGTCTTGCCCGTGGAAAGCGATCCAAAGGCCACATAATATATACCATTGTTGTACCGCAAGCTGCTCGCCCAGGAACCACGCCCATACTCGTTTTGTCCATTGTTCAGATTCTGTATATCCCCGTTTCCAAGCGTATCGTATACATAGTTTACGATGCTCCAGTTGACCAGATCATAAGACTTCATGACCGGGACTCCCGGATTCATATGCATCGTTGTGCTTGTCATATAAAATGCATTGCCTACCCGAATGACGTCACTGTCAGGAATATCCGCGTAAATAACCGGATTGCTGAACGTTGCGGCTGAAGCTGCCGGAATTGTCAAAGGGAATGATGTTATAAGCAAAGGAAGAGCGAGTAGAAGAGCACTGATCTTTTTCCACATATTCTATCCTCCCAATTGATCATGTCCTAGGAATTAAAGCGAGTACTCCAGATAATCAATGTAAGCATCCCAAGTGCCATTATCCGTTGTTACGACCAGCTTGATTTCCTGATTACCTGTAGCGTGTGTGATGCCGCTGAGGGTTTGAACGGTCGGCTCCGTTCCCGTGAAGTAGAAAGAACCAGCGGTTACACCCCCGATGACCAGATCAACACGGGCTGTATTATTATTGTTGGAAGCGCCGCGGACAGAGAATTGATGGGTTGGGAATGCAAAATATTGATTGTATGCCGCATAATCATTGTTCCCGTAAAGAGCGACTCCATTAAAAGGGGAACTGACTACGCCAGCGTATTGGCCGCCAAGTGTCATATTCTCGGTTTCGTAACGGGTAACGTTTGGATTGGGATTAGGATTTGGGTTAGGGTTACCGCCCGAACCGGATGTGAATTGCCAGTAGTCCAGTTTGAACAGATTTCCATTGCCTGAGCCTGTAAACACCAGATACAAACGATGTACCCCTGTAGCATTGGTAACATTGGTCTCCATCTCGCGCCAAGTTTGCGAACCGCCAGTTGAACTTACGTTAAGTGTTCCAACTAGTGGGCCTGTCGGACTGTCCAGTCGAACCTCAATGTTGCCATTTCCGGTAGAAGCGACATTGGCCTTGAACTTGGAGGCTCCAGCTGAGCCAAAATCAACATTGCCGACCGCGATCCAATCCCCGTTATGAATATTAGTGACATTCTGATTGGCTACAGGTCCACCGCTCGCTTGACTCGGTTCAGTGTTAATTCCTGCTTGCCAGCCAATGGTTTCGGCTTCCACCCGGACATACGGGTTGAGGTTAGTGGTCTGAGGTACACCTGTCATATTCCCCTGAACTTCCTGGATTGTTCCATCCGCATTATGTGTCAGTTTGTTGATATGTGTGGAACGGTACCCTTTACCATCACCGAGGAATGCCTTGCTTACCGTTTGCGCATGGTACGCCACATACCATTCGTTGTTGAATTGGAACACGGCATGGTGGTTATTGCCGCCTACACCGAAGAACGTGCCGGGATTTTTCAGAAAGTGTCCTTTATACGTGAAAGGCCCCATCGGGCTGTCGCTGACCATGTATCCGATCTCACCTTTTGGATATGCAGTGGGGTGTGTTCCCGCGAAGTTGATGCAGTAGGAGTAATAATATTTGCCGTTATACTTGTGAATGCCAGAATCTTCGAACATATAAGGAGAATCAATAGTCACAGCACTGCCCACCACGCTGGTCATGTCGGCACCGAGACGAATGACCCGAGCTGTTTTGGGGTTGGCAATGGAAGCAGCGTTGGTATCGTTCGGAATGCCACCTCCAGCATACAAGTAAGCAGAGCCATCATCATCGACAAGTACAGCTGGATCAAAGAGCCAGGTTACGCCAGACATACCCGGTGTACCGTGAGTCAGGAGGGCACGACCAATTGGATCGGACCACGGTCCAATGGGGGAATCCGCCGTGAGTACGCCAATACCTCCACCCGAGTTGGCAAAGTACAGGAAAAACTTTTCTTTGCCAGCAATGGTTTTCTTCGCCATCGAAGGAGCCCAGGACTGGGTAGCCCATTTAGCAATCCCTTGTCCATTATTGGCATTATTCGCACCCGCTACCGGGATGGAACCATGGTCTGTCCAGTTCACCATATCAGCTGATGAGATGACGTTAATTTTCCCGATCGTGCTGTACTGGTTCTCTCTGACAGAGCCGTCACTGTTGTACAGATATGCATCACCTGTCATGTAGACATAGACCCGATTGTTATGGACGAGCACATAAGGATCGGCTCCCAGTTTATGATCGATGAGGGAATTGGAGTTTCCAGGAAGTTTGGCAACGGCTGCATTGGCTGCATGGCTCGATTCAACGGGCAGGGTGACAAAGATTAGCAGACACGACAACAACAAAACTAGCGGTTTACGGATCATACGTTTCGCCTCCATGAGATTGGATTGGTTGGTGAGCTGAAATTCAGAATAGCAGTGATGATGAAATACCGAAAAAACGAAGAGATTCTCCTCATGTCACCCCCCTTATTGAAATAATGGTTAGGTTGCTGTTAGGTTAAATCCTCATGTTGTCATATATGGTTTAAGCCAGACGACCTGTGCACCGCGTACGTGTTCACAGTGGCAAGGGAGTGGCTATAACCCGAAGTAAGCTTGCATCTGTGTGTGCGATTAGAAAAGCTATAATCAGTCAGGTTTCTTTTTGTAATCGCTTTCAATAAAATGGGTTAGAACACTGAAATTTGGCGAAGAAAGAGGTTTGGTCACAATTAAATGTAATTATTTTTCATATTTTCTTTTAAATGTTTATTAACTTGACGATATCATATCACAATTTTAAGATAATACAATCTTTTTCTATTTTTAGTAGAGGATGAAGAAGACCATTATTATTCTATGTGTTTAACATTGGGCTTGATGGTAAAATACTATCTCGTATTCTATAAAACTTAGATACTAGAAAAAGATGTCTTAAGCTGCGACCGTTTCCCTGGAATCTACCGGGGGAACGGTCATTTCGTTTTTTTTCTGGAAACGATCCTGGTTATATAACAAAATCTACTTTTACTTGCTGGCAACTTTAACATTGCATAATTTCTTCTCTTTGTTGTACATATCCCAGTTTTTGTATAGCTAAAGCCCTGAGCGTAAAAGGTTCTTAAGTGATAATGGTGATTGCCCCCTGTGTTTTGTCCACACCGTTGGTTGAGTGTTTGAATATTACTATCTAGTGAGCTTATGCCAAATACTGCTAGAGTCAGAGGTTCATAAAAGGTGGGATGGGAAAATGGCTATTTTGTCAACTGGGCCGATTGAAAACAATCCGGTTTCCGGGGTTAGACCGACCCAACAGGTAACGATTAGATTGGTAAGTCGGGCTGAGGTGGATTCTGTAACAGTGTCCATTCAGGGTTATGTGTTAAGCACAACAAGAACGCTGTATGTGAGTGAAGTAATCAATATTGCCCCTAATGAAGCAGTGACCAGAAATTATTTTGCAGATTTAGATGCTTTTGAGTTTGTTTTTGGAACAGATGTGGAAGGTGTAGAGGAAGTAGGGATTTCAGTGTGGGGCAAACAAGCCTCTGGACAATTGGTTGATGCACATCGTGTTGTAGAGCACGAAAAATCGGTCAAGAACAGCTAAAAGATAAATCTACTCAAAAAGGAGATGTAGCGATGAGCTTTTTATCAACAGGGCCGATTGAAAATAATGCTGTTAGCGGTGTAAGACCGACTCAGACAGTTACTGTCAGAATTGATAACCGCAGTGATGTGAGTAACTCAACCGTACAAATACAAGGGTATTACATGGAAAGTGGAATAAGAATACTGTATGTCAGTGAGTCTTTTGACATCGTACCCAATCAAGTAATAACCAACAACTATTATGCTAATTTTGATGCCTTCGAGTTTACTTTTTCAACACCAGCGGTGGTTAATGATCCTGTTCAAGTATCCGTCTGGGGTAAGAGCAGCACGGGCACTTTGGTAACAGCCCATCGTTTGGTTTCTTCCGAATTGCTGGGTGAAATCCCAAGCATCACGGGAGTCACAGGTGCAACGGGAGCAACGGGAGCAACAGGCACGGCAGGTACAACCGGAGTAACCGGAGCGACAGGCGCATCAGGTACAACGGGTGTAACGGGAGCAACAGGCACAGCAGGTGCAACGGGAGCGACAGGCACGGCAGGTACAACTGGAGTAACGGGAGCGACAGGCGCATCAGGTACAACCGGAGTAACCGGAGCGACAGGCACGGCAGGTACAACTGGAGTAACTGGAGCGACAGGTACAGCAGGTACAACGGGAGTAACCGGAGCAACAGGCACAGCAGGGACAACGGGAGTAACCGGAGCGACAGGCGCATCAGGAACAACCGGAGTAACGGGAGCGACAGGCACGGCAGGTACAACCGGAGTAACGGGAGCAACAGGCACGGCAGGTACAACTGGAGTAACCGGAGCAACAGGAACAGCAGGTACAACCGGGGCTACGGGTGCGACAGGTTCCGGAACAATTATTCCTTATGCATCAGGACTTCCGGTTGCGTTGACTACAGTTTTGGGTGGACTTTTGAATACTTCCAGTTTAGTTGGTTTTGGCAACAGTGCTACCGGAGTAAGTGTTAACGGAGGAATTATTGATCTCACAGGGGCTGCAGGCACATTGCTTAACTTTGCTTTCTCGGCATCGCGTGCAGGAACGATTACTTCACTGGCCGCTTATTTCAGCACGACAGCAGGACTTAGTCTGGTTGGATCTACAGTAACCATAACTGCACAATTATTCCGTTCCACTACACCTAATAACTCCTTTACGGCTGTACCGGGTGCATTGGTAACCTTAGCTCCTCCACTGACCGGCGTTTTGGCACTGGGCACAATATCCAGCGGAGTGACTACAGGACTGAGTATTCCGGTATCTGCTGGTGACCGCCTGCTTATGGTGTTCTCAGCATCAGTAACAGCCGGAATTGATGTGGCTACATCCATAGCCGGATATGCAAGCGGCGGCCTTACCATCACTTAACGGAAAATGGGCTATATAACAAGTTTAAAGACAGGGACCCTTGCCAACATGGTGAGAGGTCCCTATTTATGTGTGTGCTTTTGTTTTCAAACTCTCTTCAAATGAAAGGTAAGAACTATACAAAAACATAAAAGGGCGAGGATTGCTCCTCGCCTCGTACATACCGTGGTCTACTCAATTTCACTCTGTTTTAGTTAGGCTGTCTACGACAAATTTAAGCTGTGCTTCCAACGAAATTGGGTCACTAAACACGAAGCCACGGCTTTCCTCGCGATAAACGTGATTATTCTGGACAGCAGTGAGGTTATCCCAGATAGGACCTTCAAAAACGGAATCCCCACTCTCATCCCCTGTCCATCCACTAATAAAGATATAATCTCCTGCATATTGTGGTAACAATTCAAGTGATAACTTGGCCCAACCTTTGCCGCTGTCGATGGCTTCCTTCTGAATGATCGGCGGTGCCTTCAGGCCAAACTCGCCATAAATAATATCTCCACCTCTACCAAAGCTCCCGTAGGCATAAAATTCTTTGGCACTTCCCGTATCAAAAATCGAAACCGTGCGATTACCTACTGCTTGCTCCACGAGTGGTTTATATTCAGCGATTTTAGCGTCCCACTCTGCGATCCAGGCCTTCGCTTGCTCTTCTCTACCAGTCATCTTGCCAAAATCTATCAATTGCTGCCGCAGAGGTACTCCATATTCAACAGCGACGGTCGGTGCAATTTTGGACAGCTTTTCGATCGTTTCAGGGTCATTCCAAACGACAATTAAATCCGGCTGCAACTCCATGATTTTCTCGTAGGGTACATCGTTACCGATGTTGACAACGTCATCGAGCTTTCCTTCTGTATAACTGTTAAAGGACTCGTCACCAGTTCCAACAGGCTTAAGGCCAAGAGCTAGCAAATGACCAGTAAAGGCTCCTGCAACCATTACGACCCTTTGAGGTTTTTTGGGGATTTGTACTTCACCGTTAACCGCAGAATAGGTTACCATCTCCGAGCTTCCGTTTGTGGTGTTACTGATATTACTCTCTGCACCTACAGTTGGACTTTGCGTACTGCCAGTGCTTCCATTCGTGTTTGCTGGCCTGGAACATGCGCTAACCAATAGAGTTAGGCACAACAGTAGGGTAATTCCTACAGGTAGTTTGCTTCTATACATCCGTAAATCTCCTTTTTCGCTATGTTGATAATGATTATCATCTCTGATATCAATATAACGACGGAGTTTACGCGGAGCAATGGATGATCGAAGCCTAAGGATAGGACGATAAGAACCTCTCGTCACTTGTCCGGACTCATCCTTGAATTGCTTTGGTGTGACTCCAGTATGTTTTTTGAACATTCTTATAAAATAGGATACATCAGCATATCCGACGCTTGCAGCGACTTCTTGCAGAGATAACTCGGTCTTTTGCAGCAGCGTTACTGCTTTGTTCATCCTAATACCGATTAAGTAATCGATTAGACTTGCGCCAGTTTCGCGTCGAAAGTACTTGGAAAGATAAGGGACGCTGTAATGGAATGTATGAGCGAGGGTTTCCCGCGTCAGAGGCTGGGCGTAGTGCTCCTGCATATAGCGAATAAGCTGAGAAGCAAGGTTAGGCCTAACAATGCTTACCTGCTGTTGATCCATTTGTCTGAGCAATTCATATACAAATTGATAGAATAGTGTTTTGGTATGGAGTCGCTCCAAGCGTCCGGGTTTATTCCACTCGCCCAGCATTCGCTCAGTGATTTCGTAGAGGATGGCAGGATGATATGGAATAAAACCGTACTGGAGGTGGAATGGCAATGGTTGATCCGGTTGTTGAAGTGTATGCTGCTTGCCAGTTAACGGTAAGGAGGCTTTGTAGAAAATAAGGTAATAATGAAAGGATTCGTCCGTTGGGATGATGTCCAGACGGGTGTTTTTGCCCCCATGAAGCATATAAAATGGTTTGGTAGCATGCTCATTTCCGTCTAAGATCACGGTTGCATTGCCATTCGTTACGTACAAAAAGGCGCTGGCAGGGAACAGGTAAGGACGTACGCACTCGTCGGCCTGTATGACAATATGTCGTACATCCATGATTTTGAGCGATGCACAATTCCAGATGAGTATGTGTTCTTGTACATTCAAGGTTGCTTTCAATAAAGAGTTGTCTTCCTTCCATGAGCTGTTGAAGCCAGCCTTTTATGTGGTGAGGTTATTATATAATAATATTAGTGGCTACTTGCAAAAAAACTGAAATACAGCCGCTGCAATGCGATATACATATTCCGAAGTCTAAATGAATTGTGTTGCAGGTAAAAAACGATCTATAATAACAGATGTATAAAAATACATATTTTAGGGAGAGCCAAGATGGGAAAAAGATTGTTAATAGCACTATTAAGTATGATCATGTTATTTGGAGTGGTACCTGCATATGGTGCAGGAACTTCTGGAAATTCTTTAATATGGGAGGGTTATAACGACAACGGAAGAATGGTGGGTATTAATTTTACTACGTTTACAGGCGAAAAAAGCACAACGAAATCTATTTATAATAAGCAAGCTTCACAGCAAAAAATTATTGGGAATTGGATTTATTTTTTAGTAGAGGACGAAGAAGATCATTATTCTATCGCTAAGATTAAAACAGATGGTTCGGCATTCGCTTACGTATCCCAAGATGATAATTTTGCAAGTTTTGATGTTGCTGGAGATACGATTTACTTTGTGAAAAGTGAATACAACGGTAATTTGTACGATGATTTGTCTTATGGCTCAATGAAGACAGATGGTACGAAGAAACAGATTATTTTGCCTGTATCTCCTTTTTATAATTTTGAGATTAATAAAGAGTATGTATACTATACGGAGCGGCATACAGATTTGTTTTATCGTATGAAAAAAGATGGTACCGCAACTAAATCATTATCCTCAAAAGGTGTGTCAGTATACAAATTTTATGGTAATGTGTTGTTTTTTTCTGAGATGATAGATGGAGGCTATAGTTCCAGAGGTGTCTTTGCAGAGTTGGATGGAGCCAGAAAAAAGACATTTGCATCAGATGGTTATATTCATCCTTTAGCATACTTGAATAATAAGTTCTATTACCGAAAAAATACGATAGACAAAGTAGGCAATACTAAAAGTATTATTTATGTTTATAATCGCTATACAGGTAAGAAGAATAAATTTGCTTCTATAGATTATTATGACCGCTTCTTAGGACAAGTTGGAAACAGTCTTGCATTCCTAACCTTTCCAAAAGGAGATGTGTATAAAATTGGGCTTGATGGAAAGTGAATAATAAATCTGGTCATATTCGCCCGCCTTCCTGGCGGGCTTTTTGTCACTTTTCAATATGTTTTTCCGGTAGCACTGGATTCTCCTTATATTGATCTAGTCGCTCCAACTTTCGGAATACAACTTCATATTTGTGTGACCCGCTTCTTCCAGTGTGATCACATCCGTTAGGGCAAGTCGAGACGTCTGAGCCATAGCGGACCACGAAGGTTTACTTAGTGCGATGTTTATAGTCTTCCAAAGGCTATGATCAACGCAAGAACTATAAAAAAGATATTTACGCCAAGCTCCCGGTACTCTTTACGCCGAATATGAAACAGCATTCCAAGCAGTGTGACAACAGCCAAAGCGATTGCGGCGATCGGCGTAAGCACTGGAGTGATGTTCAGTGCCCAAGGCAAAACAAGGCCCAGCGCTCCGAGTAGCTCTGCGATACCAATCAGAACAACTAGACTTCTCGGCACATCATTGACCAAGGCCCAGGTCTTTTTTGACGACTCGATAAGAATGGTTTTCATCCATCCTGAATATACGAAACCTAGCGCCAATATGATTTGTACGATCCATAACGTTACATTCATCTTTTCTGATCCCCTCACTTGCTCGATATTAATATCTGCCTCTATACTAAAGTGAGAAGGCCCAATCTGGAAGTAGGCACTTAAACCTAACCAGGTAACCAAAAGTATACCCGGGTATGGTCAGAAAGTGAGGAATAAGAATGACGGTATATTGCAAATTCGGAACGGCCTTGGATATCCTCACGGGTAAATGGAAATCTCTGATTCTTCTACGCCTGTTGAGCAACGGTACAATGCGGTTTAGCGAATTACAAAAAGCCATTCCAGATATTTCGAAAAAGATGCTGACCCAGCAGTTAAAAGAACTGGAGTATCACGATATTGTGCATCGGGAAGTGTATCCTCAAATTCCGCCTAAGGTCGAATACTCGATTACGGAGTACGGACAGCTCATGAAACCTGTGCTCCAAACAATGAGCGACTGGGGAGCCGGCCATATGCAGCATATGGAGAAGCTGTACAGCGAAGAAGACGGAAAAGGAGCACACCCATCCGAACCTCGGAAAATCGATTCCTTGGGGGGATAGGGTGACAAGGGAGAGTTAGTTTTGAATAAACAAAAAATTGTGATCATTGGTGCAGGGATTGTTGGGGCGTGTATGGCCTATCATCTAGCCAAACGAAATCAAGATGTAACTGTTATTGAACGGCACTCAGCCGCGGCGCGTGAAGTCACGGAAAAGTCATTTGCCTGGATACATACGACGCATAGAGTGGGTCCTGAATACTGGCATTTGTACGATGCGGCTGTGGAAGAATATCACACACTTCAGCAAGAGTTGTCCGAACTGAACATTCATTGGCATGGTGCGCTAACTTGGGACACCCCGCCTCTAAGGGAGCAACACTTTCAAAAATTAAACCGGGAGCAGCTTGAGGCATTGGAGCCCAATCTGAAGGAATATCCGGATGAAGCCATGTTTGTCAGCAAAGAAGGTGCGGTGGACCCTATAGCGGTAACGGAGCTGTTGTTGAGCAAAGCGCAAGAGTACGGAGCAAAGATTCAGTTCGATACCAACGTTACACAGCTGGAGCAAGAGGGTTCCCGTCTGGTTGGTGTTCATACGTCCAAGGGTTTTGTGGAGTCGGATGTTGTGGTACTGGCCGCAGGAACAGGTACACCCGAACTTTGTAACCCGTTAGGTTGTCACGTGCCGGTAACTTCGTCACCTTCGATTCTGATTCGGATGAAAACTGCTAATAAACTGATACACACATTAATCTCCAATGCGCAATTTGAAGCGCGTCAACTGACAGATTATACGCTGCTGGCTGCGGAAGATTATATCGACGAGTCGGATGAAAACGGACCACAGGCGGTCGGTAAGCGAGCTTACGACACATTGCGTCGCAGTCTCAAGCACGGTAATCAACTGGAACTGGAGAGCATAAAAGTTGGATGGAGACCCATGCCTGAAGACGGTTATCCGATTGTGGGCTTCCATGATCACATGAATGGACTTTATCTGACGGTAATGCATTCTGCAATTACGCTGGCGCCGCTGATTGCGCATCTGGCTGCAAGTGAAATTATTGATGGCAAATCAAGAAATGAATTAGACCCTTGTCGCCTCTCACGGTTTTAGAATCACTCCAGAACAAAAAGGACATCGCTCAAGTGGCGATGTCCTTTTCGTTGTGTATAATTGTTGGAGTCTTCTACACTTCCCCAGTAGCCACCGGATTCTCCTCATACTATATTCGCAGTTGCTGGCGATTGGCAATTCCATGCTAGCCTTTCATCTACTTGTGAATCTCGCTAGCGGATTTGGCACCTTGACTCTCAAGCCACGGGATCAGTTCAGCTGAAAAATTGCGTTTTGCTGTGTCCAGTGGAGTCGTTCCATCCCAGGTGGCTATCCAGTTCAGTTCGGCATCTTGGTCAAGCAGGTATTCGGCTGTTTCTCTTTGATCTCCATGGCAAGCACACCAGAAGGCAACGGTTACTGCATCGGGAGGAGAAGGGGAGGTGTTTGTTCCCCAAGGATAACGTTCCGGGAGTTTGACTCCTTTAAAATGTTCTAGTATGGCGTGAATATCTCCAAGGGCAGCCGCATGCCAAAGAGCAAAGATCGCGCCGCGTTCAACCAAGCGCTGTGCTGCATCCCATTGTGCAAAAGCAATAGCATCGTCCAGCGGCGTGCCACCGGCGATCACCGCGCCAGTCGCTTCAATGTCTGCGCCAGCATCAAGAAGGGCATCGAGCACTTGGACATCATTGGAGCTTGCAGCCCAATGCAAAGGTGTTTCAATATGTGGATCGACAAAAGGAGCGTTCACTTCCGCACCGAACTTGGTCAATACTCGCACGGTATCCGCTCCATTAGGGAAGTGCCCCGGCCAATCCGTCACCACGTGCAGCAGTGTTCGATAGATACTAGAATCTGAATCTACGTTGTCAGGCTTTCTTTTCAATATTCTTATCTTTGCCAATCCCGGATTCTCTGCCAGCAGTTGCTCTAACGTTGGAATATCTCCAGTGTGAATGGCTTGAATAACGATCACTGCAAGTTTTTCATCTTCGTGAATAAATTCCATGCTCAAATCTCCTTCCGGGGTTGTATCCATATTCATGAAAGCATCTGAACTGCACATCTGGCATGATACTCCGCGAGACCCTTAGCGAATTGCTGATCGGGGAATTGTCTGTGAAGCAGTTTCAATCCTCCTGATATCAAGGACAAATGATGGCAAAATCGATAAAATGTCATCCGCTCCGGGTCGAGATCGTTATTTTTTAAGTAGTGATAAAAATCTCCAAATCGAAACTCCAGAAAGCTATGCTCATGTTCGAGATCGAAGAATCCTGCGCCATCAATATCTATAAGGCATGGTTGCATAGCATGATCTATCCAGATATGATCCGGACCTAACTCTCCATGAATAAAACTATAGAGATCTCTCGGTTGAATGGCTGCTTCCAATTCGTAAAGTTTCTCAAGCAACCTTTCGTCATTTTTCCGTATATCTGTCATGTGCTTGGATGCATAGGATAAGGCTGTTTCGGCATCCAACCGCTGAACTTGGTAGCAAGGCCCAGCCTTTTTACTGTTATCGTTGGCGTTTCCATAAACGTTTCTTTGGATTCCATGCATATTAGACAACATATCCCTGATCCGTTGAAACAACTGATCCCGATCTTTGTGATTTTTATGCTGGAAATACGCTTCGGCTTTCTGTCCATCCACATACTCAACAAGAGCAAAATCATAAGAGTTCCGGTCTCTATCGTTATTCAGATCATACAAAGTTGGCGTTCGAATTCCATGTTGAGCGAGAAAGCGAGTATTCAAAGAGAAAAGTTCACTGCCATAGGAACTGTGGAAAGTGGGTTCATTCAAGATCTCTTCCTGAAAATAGTTGCTGGAAATATCCCAAACGTACAACATGCAAGTGAAACCATTCTTGCAGTCAATTTTGTAAATGACTTTTTGTGCACCGCCATGTATTCTTGTGCACTGCGTTATGAAGTAACTGGCACCAAATACATTGTGCACATAATCCTGTAATTCCTCACGAGTAAGATGGTTGTTGGACATTATTGACGTATGCTCCGTTTCAACTGTTATTTTGCCGGCCAGCAACCTAAATATATAGAATATCTTCCCAAAAATATAGACTGTTTCTTTTCGATCTGTTAGAGTGTTGATTAAGGTCTGTATATTCATATGTACATCAAAGCAAGGGGCTAGGTACTCACGTTAGTGAGTGACTGGCCCCTATTTTGCATGCAAGTTGACTCTCTGTTGACATCAATTAAGACACGGATATTATGTTGCAAGGTATCTTTTTCCGTGTACACCTAGTCAGATCTGAGTTATGGATTATACCGTATAAGCCTTTTACACTTCGACCGTAGCAACGAATTCTATACACTAAGTCCACCGTCTACAGGCAAAACTACTCCGGTAACGAAAGATGAAAAATCACTAAGCAACCAAGCGGCTGCATTAGCAATCTCTATAGGTTCAGCCGGACGTCGAAGAGGTGTCTTAGCACTAATTTGTTCAATAATGTTGGGGTTAATAGAAACCCACTGCTGAATCATATCCGTCATTGTGGTTCCCGGAGCAATTGCATTGACACGGATACCCGCTGGCCCATATTCGACCGCAGCCGTTTGAGTCAGACTGTTTACCGCTCGTTTAGATGCCCCGTACGCTCCCAATCCCGGATTCCCTTTCAGGCTACCCACGCTGCTGGTGTTAACAATGGAACCTGACCCTGAAGTCTCCATCATAGCTTTAATCTGGGCTTTCATGCACAGCCAGACGCCTTTATAATTTACTGACTGAATCAGGTCGAAGTCTTCTTCTCTTTCGTCCACCAGCGATGATAAAGTGACTCCGATGCCTGCGTTATTAAAAGCAGCATCAAGACGACCATATCGTTCCACTGTAGCCTTAACAGCTTCCTCAACATTGTTTGCATCTGACAGATCGGCTGTGAAATATGCAGCATCTCCGCCCGACGTCACAATTTCATCCCTGACTTTACGCAACTCAGATTCTGTTCTTGCGACGAGCATTACAGAAGCTCCTTGTTGTACAAACAGCTTTGCTGCCTCAGCTCCAATGCCTCGCCCCGCACCTGTAATCATTACTACCTTGCTCGCCAACATTTGTCCTGCAATGGTTGTCATATTCATTCTCCTTGCCTGGAATTGTTGATCTCATCAACTGGCTTAAGTATACTTTGACTATTAAATGGTCACGAGAACCTGCTTGATGGTGGGTTTGCGAGTGATAGGATAAGGGGGAGGTTTTACTTGAACGACAGTGAGCGCCGTTTAGCGCTAGGTAATTTCTTAAGAGATTTACGCTCCTCTCTTTCTCCCCTTGATGTCGGCCTTTTGCCTGGCAATCGTCGTCGCACACGAGGTTTGCGGCGAGAAGAAGTCGCTGGGATCGCCAACATAGGACTCTCATGGTATACGCGCCTTGAGCAAGGTCGTGATATCCGTCCATCGGTAGGTGTACTGGACAGCTTGGCTTCGGCGCTCAAGCTGACACCCAATGAGCGGAGGCATCTCTTTCTGCTTGCTGGAGAATCACTGCCTCCTCAATCGACTATTATTGAAGAGAAAATCAGCCCATCCATTCAGGACATGCTGAATGAATTGAATCCTAATCCGGCCTATGTAATCGGGAAAAAGTGGGATTTTCTCGCTTGGAATAAAGCGGCAGATGCTGTATTTACGATTAATAGGGTATCACCCCCGCATGATTATAATTTGATGTGGCGCCAATTTACGGATCCTGTGTGGAAAGAGGGATCGGAGGATTGGGAAAGTGTCTCACGGAGAATGATTGCCGAGTTTAGAACGTCAAGAGCACGCTATCTGAACGATGATTCTTTCGACAAGTTAATCGAAGATCTGAAGAGGACAAGTGCTGATTTTACAAGGATGTGGCAGTATCATGAAGTACCAAGCTCCCTTGACGGCTACAAGAGACTTTTGCACCCCACTTTTGGACTTATTGAATTTGAGCATGTCACCCTTCAATTTCCAAATGAACCAGATCAGCGAATCATGATTTATATGCCTCATGCAGCAACAAAATCCCGTTTAGAGCATTACTTCACCAGTAGTCATATGTAAAAAAAATGAAAGCAAAATGCCGCCGGAAGTTATTTCAGGCGGCATTTCTGTCAATCGCTTCTGCTGTGAAAGTTGGAGTTATAATAATAATTGGGCGAAGCGCAAATAGAAGAAAACGGGCTGGTATGAAAGACGTACGAATCCAAGCTGATCCTATTGTACATATTGCATACTGATTTCACTAGATTATATATGAGCAATGATTTTAAGGAGCTAGGAAGCCATCTTACATTTCAATGAACATCTGCTACTATGGAACAAGGCATCTATTAAAATAATGGATATTCGCCATATAACTATGCAAAGGCAGGAGGGACTTCACTCCTATCGATTCCCCCGCGTTTCAAGCGTTAACAAATCTAGCGCATCTTAAATGGTGGATTATGAAAGACTACAAGGTTTAACGAACCTCAGTAACGCTATTCATTAAAACAATATAACCCTAACGAAGGTCCGCATCGTTCGATGTGGGCCTCTATGCAGTCTATCAAAAATGAAAAAGTTCACCAAGATAGAGAAATCTAACTTGTCTTGGTGTTTTATTTATCTTTATTTGACCCGTATAATTGATTGAAAAGCACTTCATTCGGAAAGGAGACATTATTCTTTGAACTATTATTTTCTGGAATCTCAATATCCACGTAGAGGGTTTATTAGTGGCGGAACAGCCTTCACTCC
Source organism: Paenibacillus sp. AGC31 (assembly GCF_057334655.1). Taxonomy (NCBI): domain Bacteria; kingdom Bacillati; phylum Bacillota; class Bacilli; order Caryophanales; family Paenibacillaceae; genus Paenibacillus; species Paenibacillus sp. AGC31. Next base: position 189,756 of record NZ_JBHFJH010000001.1, on the reverse strand, counting down.
CCAATTAGATATGAATTATTTGGCGATAGAGAATCCGTTGCCAGAGGGGACAACGGCAGAGGTTGAGTTACTGCCTACGGTGCGGAATTTGAATGTAGATTATTTTGAGACGATCACAGGAACGAGACACGTATCAGATCGTTTTAAAAAACTGTTGGAGGAAACGAAAACAAACACACAGTTTATTCCGACAACGGTGTGTTACCACAATGGTCGTTCGGTTGAAAAAACCTATTGGACTGCACATCAGCTTGATCGTTTGGATGTTTTCGATTATGAACGTTCGGAATATGGGCGCAAAGCGGTCATTGCTGCATCTGTACAACAGCCTCCACGTAAGATCGTCAAAGTTGTATCTCGAATCTGCCTTCATGAAGAGCGAATTGGCAAGCATGAATTTTTTATGCTGGATTATATAAATATCTTCAAACCCGTTGTTTCAAAAGATTTTTACGAAGTATGCCGAAAACATAAGCTGAATCTAAACGTTACAGAAGTCGGAAATGTAAGCAGCTAAATGCTACATGATTATAATGAAAGCGCAGAGAAGCCCGTGCAAAACGTGGGCTCTTTAGTTTTTATTTTCCCCCGTTGCCACCGGATTCCCCTCATAACTAATCCAGTCACTCCAGCTCCCGCAATACAACTTCACATTCGTATATCCCGTTTTTTCCAGCGCAATCACGTGCGGAGAGGTGACTATCCCTGAACCGGAGTGCAGTAGTATTCCTGAAATTAATTTCGTTTGTTCAAATCTCTGAAGGAGGATCCTCCAGTTTACCGAATGTATTTAAGTTTTACATGACTTGATTGTGTTAAGTATATTTACAAATTGTTTGTGAATGTAATGTTTTTATTGATATTTATCTCTTAAATGTTATGTTTATTAACAAATAATTATTGTTGTAAATATTTTTATATGTTAGTGTATATTTGTGTTAGAAAATATTACATAGTATAGAGGGGGAGCGTAATGTTTATTAACCGAACGATTAGGAAATTTGGGATTTCAGTAGGGATTATAAGTATGTTTACATTTGCTCTACCTTCAGTGGGCTTTAGTATGCCATTGCAACCAACAACCCTTGATAAGGTAGAAGGTGATTATTATGTAACGTCTGCGATTGAGAACATTCGCTGGGGATCACTGCCTAATCGAGACAGCTCTCCGATTCTTACTGTACCATCAGGAAGTGCTGTAACATTTGATACGGTATCGCATGAGGGAATGATAGAGGATCAAGGGAGAAATCCAGTGGAGTACTTCGGCAAATTCGGTATCTCACCCGATGGAGTGTTGGATGATGCGAAGGCAATTGCGGCTTCTGAGATTAAGCATGATTATGTAAAAGACGGACCTCATATTATCACTGGGCCAGTAGCGGTTGAGGGAGCGGAGCCAGGAGATGTTCTTAAAGTAGAAGTCCTTTCGTTGCAGACTCGAGTTCCGTATGGTGTCATTTCTAACCGCCATGGTAAAGGTGCCCTTCCTAACGAATTTCCAGAAAATACAGGCCCACAAGAGGGAGCTAGCGCAACAAAACCGGAATTATATAATAATGTATCTATATTTACGCCTATTGAAGAAATCAACGGCAATTGGTATGGGGTATTACCAACAAAAGCTGGCAAAAATGTACGTTTCCCAATTAACCCGTTTCTAGGTGTTATGGGAGTTGCACCAAATACCAGTGAAGTTGTGAGTTCTATCCCACCTATCGAAACAGGAGGGAATATGGATATTAATGAGTTGGGTGTTGGTGCAACTATTTATTATCCGATTCAAGTTAAAGGCGGGCTATTCTATACTGGTGATCCACACTTTGCTCAAGGAGATGGAGAAGTAGCGTTAACTGCATTGGAAGCCTCCTTAAGAGGGACAGTTCGGTTAACGGTGTTAAAGAAAGGTGATCCATCACTACCACACAGTGGAGAATTTACACAACCCTTTGCTGAAACAGAGGATTATTGGATTCCAATTGGACTGGACCCTGATTTGGATGAAGCCATGAAAGAATCAGTACGTGAATCGATTCAATTCTTATCTGATAAGCTTGATATGGATAGAAGTGTAGCTTATGCGTACCTATCGGCCGCAACGGATTATGAAGTATCTCAGGTCGTAGACCGAACTAAAGGGGTTCATGGACTCATTCGAAAGACCGACTTCCTTGAATATGTTGACGTTGCAATGAATGTAGGTGGTACGGTAATCAAACCGGTTGTTCATAACAATGAGTTCTACGTACCGATTCGAACAATTTCGGAGCTATTGGGCGGTACAGTAGTGTGGGATAATAAGACACGTACAACGCAAATCAAATTAGGTGTGAAAAATATAAGTGCTCAAATTGGTTCAGATGTGTATTCGATTAACGATAAACTAGTGTTCAACAGTAACGTACCAAAGCTTTTAAATGGCGAAACTGTAGTTCCGGTTTCTGTTATTAATGAAATACTAGGTGCTTATGTCAACTGGACGACGATCGACAAGACGTTAACAGCTAATGTATCGTTAAGTAAAAAGCAATAATAGATTTCATTATTCAACCGTGGTGGACGGATGTCCATCACGGTTTTTTCGGTTATCATGAATCCAAAAAAATGCCACTTGATGTCTACTTCTGTACGCTTGTAAATACTTACAGGGTGGTGTTGTTAACTCGATGTTGAATCCGAACATAGAAAAATACATCGCCGGGGCAGATAAGCCAACTGGCGATGCATTCAACATCGATACACTGCTATACTCCTCTGTCTGCTTCCGCATTACCTGTAGCCACCGGATTCCCCTCATAGCTAATCCAGTCGCTCCAGCTTCCGGTTATTGCAAGCAAATGGTTTCAAGCATGGCGGGTTATGGCGATTACAGATACATGATCGAGAGTAAGGAGTTTGCTTTCAATATTATTGCTTCATTATGTGCAAAGAATCAATAGAGATATACTCTTACTCAAAGTTACCGAAATCGCTCTTGCTTTAATTGTAATATTTCCATTGTTTCCACATAGATTATTATCAATCATGAGTTAACGTATCAACTTACCCATTTATAGCCCCGAATATATTATTTTCATTCCATGAAAGTAAAATAGATAATAAATCCGAGAACTCATTTTGATTGATTTCAGTGAAGTCTTTTCCTAAACTCTTTTTGAAAATTTCAATTAGTTCTGAAATATTTGTTGAAATAGTGTTTATCTGTTTGATTTCATCAACTAATCCTTGTTTAAGAGCTAAATCGCTTATTTCTGAATTCAGTTTATTTACTTTTCCTTTTTCGGTTTCCCAATATTTTAAATACTCGAAGCGATTTAGTGAATATACATCTGCTTTTACCTGTTTTGGTTTCTTATCTTTAGGATAAAAATTTTCATCTGTTTCAGATAAAATAATTGTCAACAGCTTATCATTAAACGCTCTATTTCGCATTAATTCCGAAATTTCATACATACATCCTCGAGATTTTAAATAGCTATCAGATATAATAGATACCATATAATCATGAGTAGAAACTGTCTGCATGAATTTATCAATATCACTTTTATATTCTAACGTTCTTTTATCTCTTGTAATAACCAATCTACCTTTTCCAAAAAAGTTTAGCTTTTCATCGACTAAATCGGCAATACAAGTATCATTATGTGAATACGATAGAAACACTTTTTTTATATGAAGCTCTGCAACGTTCTTATTATGGTCAAGTGTGTAAGGTGTTCCACTAAACACCACCACATTTTCACATTTGTCCACATTAATACATTTGAGCGCCGCAGTTTCGTGTGGCAAATCAAAAAATGTTAAATTAACGTTGTCACTAAGTTTCGCTTTTATCGAATCAATATCTACGTTAAATTTGTATCCTTTAACCCTTAGTTTTTTTCCATCATCTTGCACACCAAAAACAATTAAACCTCCACCACAATTTGAAAGCGCAGAGATTAATCTTCCGATAGTTTCATCAGGTGTAACAGGATAAACACAATAAATATTATCACGATTATTATTTGCTATTAAACTTAATACTTCATTTGGTGTCAAGACGGCAGCCCCACTTCCTATTATTTTGGATTAAGATTTTTAAGCGGAATGACTGATATTCCCGTGGTCTTAATAATGTCGCCTAATGTAATCATGCGTGTATTTCCATCATTATTGCTAGTCCAAAGTTCATAGTTGGTATCGTCCATTGCAGCAACTTCTTGCTCATAAAAGAAAATAATTTTATCGTCATCGCTCGGCCTTACAACAATGCGAATATCAGCACCATTTTTCTTTGCCCCAAAAACGGTTTTTGAATTGTATGTGTTTTTCCACTCTTCAAGCTTTTCAGACATTACATATTTTCCAGTTTCTTTCAAGTAGTAAAAAACCTTTTCTATAGCATTATTCATTATTTCTTCATAATATTTACGTGAATACTTATTGTTTTTTGAACTGTGCAAAAATTTCTTGGAAACTTCCTCTATGGAGAAACCACTTGGTAGTTCGCCTAATTGAGAATCAGTTATTTCTCCTTCTCCTAATAACACATTTAAAACTTGCAACAACTCTTCTTCAGTATTAATCCCGATTTCTGCAAGTTGTTCTCTTGAAATATTAATTGTTTCTGCTGATTGTACATTGCTTGTAGCTTGTTTTAATAGTTCTTCTAACTCTTGGAAACTTTTCACACTATGTCTAGATAGTAACTGTTCGTACTTCTCAGCCTTTTGCATGTTGTCAGAAATTATGTCGTCATTATAAAACCAATATAAATTGCTGTATAAGGTTTTAAAAGCATTTTTAATTTGTTTATTATCTGCTCTCTTTAAGTATGAAAAGAAATTTTGAAAAACCAATTTCTCTCGATCACTATCTTCACCAAGCTTATTCTTATGATTTTCAATATAATTTGTTATTGCATTTGCTAATGGGTAAAGATTTGTTGCTGTGTTTTCAGACAACGGAAAATCTATACTACTCATAAGCAGTTTTACTCTAATGTCTTCTCCTGTAAAAGAGTAAGCATCTTTCACCACTTCGTCAATCTCTCGTGTATCGAGCTGTAGTTCAGTGCTTTTTTTAAACACTCCATTTTGGTTTAGAAGAACGGAATACTTGTCTGCCAAATATATATAATCATTTTTTTCTAAAAACAACACCAATTGATTTATAAACGTAATCGCACTATCTTTGTCATCTGAAAAGTGTTCCGTAGAAAAAACATCCAACGTTTTACTTTTCTGTATATCAGCACATAACTTTACAACCCAATACTCCAGTGCCTGTTTAAAAATGGATTTCAAACACTTTTTAGCACCAACAGTCTCCCATGCGGTATTATTGTAAAACTTTTTGGCGATGTTCAAAAAGTCATCTTGTTTCGGTTTCTCATTTGTTTGTATGCATAGTATTCTTTGAAAGAAATGTTCACGATTTTCATGTTCGTTTTGTAAGCAACGTGTAGTTTCAGATAACAGTTCTTCATATCCATATGCTCTTAATTCAATATGATTTGAAATCTCTCTTGAAACCATTTTATGAAGCAATTTATCCTTAACATCTATATCTAATATTGATAAAACTTCCTTGTATACATTATCAATTTCCTTGTCAAGAAAAACTTTATTAAAGAAGCAGAACTTACCATTTTGATTGAGGAAGACTTCGGATTGTTCTATTGCTCTTTTACAGCTCTCATCTTCGTTTGTTAAAAGTAATGTGTAGAATTCATTCAACCAGACAAATACATCTTGTCCACTTAATTTATTTTCTAAAGAAGATATGTTTTCAGAACCTTGAATTACTTGCACTATGTTGTCGATACCTAAGTTTTTACATTCATCCCAAAGCGAACTGCACCACGCTTCTAACTCATCTTGTTTTGGGAGGAACTCTGGAAACAAAGCATTTGACAACGACCAAAGTTTAAGCATTTCTTCTCTGTTTTCTTGATATTTAGGAACTAAAACAACAGGATCATCCAATACCCCAAACAATGGTTTTTTATCGCCAGTATTTGTTGTAATTAAGTTTAAGTATTTTATTTCTACTTTTATAGGTTCAAGTATTTTATTATCGAACCATTCTGCATTCAGCCAAGTTTTATGAGGTTGCTCTTTTATTTTTACAATGTTATAAACACCTTTATAATTGTTTTCCACAAAAAAACTCAATGCAGTTTTATAAAGTTTGACAGCAGTTTCTAATGCCCCTTTATTGTCTTTAATAAATTGCTTTTCTTCGGCTCTGCTCTCCAATTCAATTCCATCACGTGGTTCTGTAGGTTCAAAATATGGATTGTTGACAACTACTGGAAAAGAAAAGTCACTTGTTCCAAGTAACGGGAAATCACAAAATAGTTTGGGTAAATTTTCATTTATTTTTTGAATATTAGCTTTTTCGCCAATATCTATCAGTTCAACCGCAATTGATAAGTTTGTTAACGCTTCATCTTTTAAAGCAAAAATATACCTTGGATTATTTCTTTTAGTATCACACACAGTAATAACCTTTGCATTTCTCAAATTAATATCAACATCATAACCACGAGAAAGCACCTGCTTATAATTGCCTTTCACAGTATTAGCTTGAATAGTAATTGATTCTATCTCTGGGACAAATGCAAAAACATATGCAATTGACGCAACAAGATTATTTAAACCTGCCTTTGCTGTCTTAATTCCAAGAACGTCTAACTCATATGTAAAACAAGTATTAAAATCACTTTCATTTATTTCTTTTGCAACTTTTACAGCATTTTTGTTAAGTTGCTCGCAGCTATCTTCAATTGACTTGATAATTTTTGTCTGATCATCGCTTGAACGGTCAATATCAATTCTAAATTGGTGTACAGGCTCATCTTCATCGCACAAATACCCAGTTACATTTACTTTTTTTGAAAGTAAATGAGTTGTTAGAAACCCCGTTCCAAACTTTCCTGTTATTTTCTTTGTTTTCCTATCAAGTTCATTTCGCTCTTTTGTAGAAACTTGTTCAATAAGAAAAACAATATTTTTTGTCAAGAATAACTTTCCATTATGCTTAAACTCTATAATTTTTCTGTCTTCATCAAAATTAACAAGAATATCAACTTTACCAGTGGAGTTAACTACATCTTTTGCATTCTGAATAAGCTCCCAAATCCAACGATAAGAAGTATCTTCATTATTACTATTTTCTAACTTTTTGAGCTGATCAATAATTTTGTTTGCAGCTTGTGTTGTTTGCGCCTGATTACGCAATTCATCAACTTTATCTTTAAAACTCATACAGCTAACCTCCTTTAATATAATCTGTTATTTAACGATTACGAAGAACCATAGTGCTATTTTAGGTCAGCAATCAGGTCTTTATTATTTGGAGAATATTCAATTGCAGGTTGTGTCTAGTGTCTATATCCTTTGTTGTAATATAATGGGGAATTTTAATTTTTAGGGGGCTACAGCTTTATCAGAAAATATCTTAATTTCTTCAAATTCTTTAAGTTTTCCTTCGTTTCCCATATCTTTTCTCCTGAAATTATAACCTACGTTATTCTAACTGGACAGTGAAAAGTTTTTATATCTTTAAGAAGCAAGCATTTCAGCGTCCAGTTAGGTCGTTTTTGCTTGAAACGAATAATTTCGGTTAGAGAAATCTGTAGATTTTGGTCAACCAGGCGAAAAATTGATTTACCAAAATCGGCCAGTCATCCACTCGAGAGAGGAGGGCTGACCGACCTTTTTGCGTAAGTATAGCGGTGAGGACGCACGCACGTGTGACCCTGTACGATACATGAGTATGCGTACAATTAAGAGCTCAGTGTGGGGTGAACTGAAAGTGTTTACAGAGATTGAGTGTTGGTTCCGTGTTGATTTCGGACATAAAAAATACATCGCCCAAGGCACTGAGCCTACATAGCGATGTATCCATCGATGAACCACTATTATACGTTTTTTTGTCTTTACTCAGTCCCCCGCAGCCACCGCATTCTCCTCATAACTAATCCAGTCGCTCCAGCTCCCGGAATACAGCTTCACATTCGTATATCCCGCTTCTTCCAGTGCAATCACGTTAGGGCAGGCAGAGACGCCGGAGCCGCAATACACGATAATGGCACGATCCTTGTCCAGCTTACTGAAACGCTCTTCTAACACCCCAGTATCTGTCCAACGTCCATCCCAATCTAACACATCTTTCCAAAAATAATTCACCGCACCCGGAATATGTCCAGCCTTGGTATCAATCGGTTCCTCCAGACCCGCATAACGGCGAGCATCACGGGAGTCGATTAACACGGAGCTGCCACTTGCCGAAGCCTGCTGAACATCCTGGGCACTTGCCAGCATGGCTGGCTGCACATTCACTTCAAACGAAGATGGGATCTGAACCGGCACATCCGTGGTCACCGGGAATTTGGCGTTTTTCCAAGCGGAGAAACCTTCGTCCATGATATACACCTGTTCATGACCGATATAGCGAAGCAGCCACCATAGCCGAGATGCATTCATCCCGCCTTGATCGTCAAAAGCAACAATACGACTATTGGAGCCGATGCCAGCTTTGGAGAGACGACTTGCGAGAAGAGCCGGATCAGGAAGCGGGTGACGCCCTCCGTGCGCAGACACAGGAGAAGACAGATCTTTTTCCAAATCGAGATAGACAGCTCCTGGAATATGTCCAGCTTCATAGGCTTGTCTTCCAGCCTCCGGTTGACCGAGCAAGAATCTGCAATCTGCAATAACTACATCCGGTTCATACATTCTGGCGAGCAGCCAGCGCATGGATACAATATTTTTCATGAAAATACACCGCCTTATGAGAGTGGTAGGTCGTTTATAACTATGCTTTACGAAAAAAAAACGTTATACCGTGGTAGGTTCAACAGGCCCTTTGCCAGCGATAGGAGCATCAGCAGGAATGGGTTGAGGTTTGGTTTTGCCATATCGAATGAATATCCATACCCCGAATATAATGACAACCCCGGCAGACATCTGTAATGCACTGAGGGATTCGCCGAGCAGCATCCAGGCCAGCAACGAAGAGAATACGGGTTCCCCAAGTACGCCCATGGATACCGTTGTGGCATTCATATATTGAAGCAGCCAGTTGAAGAGATAATGTCCAAAGATCGTTGGCACAATGGCGAGCAGCAGGAAGATTCCCCACTCTGACGCAGCGTAACCTCCGAACGGGTGGCCCATGATCAGATTATATACCGCCAGCGTGCAAGCAGCCACGAAGAACACCCAGAAGTTATACGAGAATGCACTAAGTCCCGCTCGCAAAAATTGACCCAGCAACATATGGACAGCGACTGCAATTGTGCCAAGTAAAGACAGGATATCACCTTGCAGAGCAGTACCTGCCAACTGGAAATCTCCTGCGCCAATGACGATTGATCCAAGCAGGGCGATGCCCATGCCGATGATCATCATGCGGTTAATTTTGGCTTTGAACAGCCATACCGAACCGGCAAGAATCAGTATAGGCTCCAGCGCGAGAATAACTGTGGAACTGGCAACACTGGTGAGCCGTAGCGAACCCATCCAGAGCAGAAAATGAAGGGCCAGCATCACACCGGATGCAAGCAGCAAGCCCCACTGCCGTATACGTAGACGCGTCATCTCATGTCTGTATTTCCAGACAAAAGGCAGCATTAGCAGATTGGTCAAAAATAGACGGTACATGGCAATGACCGCAACATCTGCGGTAGACCAGCGTACAAAGATCGAAGAAAAAGAAATGGCGATAATGCCGACAAAGAATAACAGATAGATGGATCTGCCGGCACGGTTCAAGCTTGTCATGGGTGTAGCTCCTTCTTGAAGTCTGATGGCGTAAATCACTTCATTATACAGGAGAAGGTAACCGTAGGAAAGATAAGAGAACGAAGAGATAAGTAGATTGTAACCGGGCTTGTAACTATTCTGTCATTCTCCCGATCCATTTTTCTATTAATCTTCTATATAGAGACATGAAACGAGATAATATACCAATAATCGGGAAAAAATGAAAGTAAGGAAGTGGCATGACAGTGAGAGTTCAACAAGAGAGAGCGGGAGAACGTGGCAGTATTCCGCCTAGCACAAGTCGCACGAAAACACATAAACGAAGAAAAATCCGGTATGGAAGGGTAAGCATAGCTCTAATGCTCCTGATACTGTTCGTTACCGGTATTACATATGTATTCCTTGGCATGACGCATTGGATCAAAAGCGTTGTGGCGCCGCCTCCGATTACTGTAATAGAACAGCCCGCCAAGCTTGGCATGATACAAGTTACTCCGGATGCGAAGGAGGAGCCGGCCCGGTTCCAGGGCCAGGTTCGCAAATTGGCATACATAACGTTTGATGATGGGCCAACTGAATATACGGAACAACTGCTGGATATTTTGAAGCAACATGAGGCAAAGGCTACCTTTTTCATGATCGGACGTCAGTTGAATCAGCATCCCGAAGCAGTGAAACGGCTGTTGAAGGAAGGCAGTTACCCTGGACTCCACAGCATGACGCATAACTATAAAAAGTTGTATAAGAGCGGCAGTTCTGCGAACTTTGTGAAAGAGTTCAAGAAAGAGCAGAAGATGGTGCAGGACCTGATTGGTTTTACGCCTCATCTGATTCGTGCACCTTATGGCAGCAGTCCACAGATCGGTGAAAAGTTCAGAGGTGACATTGCGGCGGCCGGATTCAAAATGTGGGACTGGACGACAGATTCACTCGATTGGAATCTTCCCGGTCAGCCTGACAAGATTGTGGCCCGGGTGAGCAAAAGTGTACATCGGGATAAGGAAGTGATTCTGATGCACGAGCGCGAGCAGACCGTTCAGGCTTTACCGCGTATTCTGAAGCTACTCGAGGATCGGGGTTACGAGTTCGAAGTATACGATCCGGATGCACACTGGGTAGCCAATTTTAGCGCAGATAGCCGTTTGTAATATAACAACAAGATGATGATGCAAGAGAGGAAGGACTTGGGTGCTAACGAGTAAAAAGGTGGCGCTTGCGGCAGTCAGCGTATTGCTAATTCTGCTGGTAAGTGGTTGTGGAGATCCGCAGGAGCCTGCGGCAAATCAGGTGAACCAATTGGTGCTCAGTGGTCAGGAGATCGATCAGAGTCTGAAGACGCTGGTCAGTCATGAGCAGGAAGATATGAAGTTATACAAGTCTATTTTGGACAAAGGCAAGAACAAAAATAGTGATCTCGAAGCACTGCTGGATCAGGCAGCAGATCATATTCATGAACGAAGAACGTTGTTGAAACAGGCGGAAGAGGCCATGAAACAGACCAACGAGAAGGCGGTGGCCCTGCGCAGTTCATTGAAAGAACTATCATTTGAAAAAGAAGAAACGTTGGCACAGGCGGAAAAGGTGCTGGATCAATATGAAGCAAGAGCACGAGCATTGGAAAATTTTATTGCCTCGTATCAGTTGAGTCTAAGTGCCGATGAGCAGCTGTATGATCTAATGAGAGAAAGTGCAGAACCTAATCTGGTTAAGATTAAGCGAGCCATTCGGGTACGGAATAGCGAATATGCGAAGCTTGCTGAATTCCGGAAGCAATTTAACCTCCAGACCAAAGCGTTTAACGGAGCCAATGCCAAACTGGTACAGATGGATCAGGCCGGCTGAGCAGAGGATCTGAGCAACCATTCAGACATTTTGCATGATTGAGCTGCCTTTCTCCCGTGTAAATACTAGTATACAGCCAAGCCAATGGATGATAAGCAACATGGACAAGCATCATTGCGTTTAAGCTAACGGAGGTGTTCATATGCGAAAAGGAAATACAATGAAAGTCAGTGCATCATTCCTGGTTTTACTTATGGGATTCTCGCTTGTGGCCTGTGGGAACAGTAATCCTGCTGCACAGCCACCAGTGAATAATACGGAAGAACAGTCACCAGCACCGGAGCAACAACCGAATGAAAGTGCTGTAATAGAAGCGGAAGGTATTCTGACTGGATGGGCTGATCCGCATACCGTTGAGATTCGAGTGAATGAGAAGCCGATGTCATTCCAGGTGAGCGAAGATCTGCAGAAGTCTCTGGATGATATCGATGACGAAGATTCCGTGCGTTTCAAATATGTAGAGAAAACGATTGATGCAACTACGAAACAGTTGGTACTTACAGAGGTTGCAAAGATTGAGTCGAGTGATGACAATAACGGTTCCAATGCAGGCGGTACAGTAACGTCCGATCGTCCGAAGACATCAGAGCTGGAAGTGACGGTAGAAGGAATGACCGAGAAACGCCCAGTGACACTGGCACAAGCAAAAGGTTATTCACTTTATGTGTTTGAACCGATGGCTTTTGATGCGGAAGACCATGAATTAACAATGAAGATTGATCCGGATTATGAGGTAGAGATTGAGAAGCTGCCTGCGGATTTTAACCTGGATATGTTGAAGATGGATGCCAAGGAAGAGTTGTCCGAGACCGGAGAAGTGAAGCAATTGACAGCTGAACAACTTAGTAACGGGCCGATGAAGGATGCAAGATTGTACATGATGTCCCAGAATGATAAGAAAACAGAGTATTTTATTGTGAAAGAACTGGACGGCAATGGTTTCATTTTCCACATCCAAGCACCTATTGGTGAACCTTCTGAAGGTTTCCTGCCTATGGCATATGCATCCCTTAATTCCATTATGAATGAGTAGAAAAGGGATGAGCCACATGGTTAAGCAGGACGGCTAAGTAAAATTAAAACGATTCCCTACACAGCGTGTTTCCTTGAGAGAGGAGATGCGCTGTTTTATTAACGTTACTACAATATAGATACAATGTACCGTGCTGTGTATAGACAAATAGCCGGAAGGAGCGATGCGGATGCATAGATTCCTCCCGGCTTCTTGGCCGTGCTTTTATTCAGTTTGCAGGATCGAACCCATGCCCTGATCAGTTACTCAGGTTAGTATAGTCGATTCCTTGCTTCCTCTGAGTTCTTGATAACGGGCGATTACATTCTGATAAACGGGATGTTCGTCGGGAATTCCCATGCGTTCACGGATGAAGGCGGAGATGCCATCTTCGCGAATCATGTGTTGTAGCTTCATGGCTTCCTCGTCGTGTTTATCATTAAACAGCATTGCGGCCGCCATAGCAGAAGTTAAATGGGGAATTTCAATTCCGAATTCACTGGCCTGCAGCGCTGGGCGAACAAGCCGATCATGAGGCGAAAGCTTGCGAAGGGGGGAACGTCCAACCCGGGTGACCTGATCCGTCAGGTTGGGATTGGCGAAGCGTTCCAGTATGGTGTCGATATATTTGTTATGCTTCTGTGCGTTGAATCCATGCTTCTGGATGAGCATCTGACCTGTCTCTTCCATAACATGGCGTACCTTGGCCCGAAGGGTGGAATTACTCATCACCTGTCTAATCGTCTTGAATCCTTCGAGATAGCCGAAGTATGCGGCGACACAGTGGCCTGTATTTACCGTAAACATTTTACGCTCAATATAAGGTTCAAGCGAATCCACATAGTGGACGCCATCTATTTTCTTGAATCCATCCAGAAGTGCTGGACGATGAACGACCCATTCGTAAAAAGGTTCAACAGTGACCTGCAGCGGGTCTTTGTGGTTTTGAGCCGGAACAATCCGGTCCACAGCTGCATTGGGGAAAGAAATATAACGTTCGGCTTTTTTACGAGTAGGTTCGTCCAGGAATGGATAGATGCGTTTCTTCAGCCTGGTGCTGCCACCGATGGCATTTTCGCAAGCGATAATATGCAGTGGAGTCTGATTATTGTTTTTCATGCGAAGTTGAATGCCTTTGGCGATCGGCTCGGCAATATCTCCGAGTGCAGATACACCCACGGCGGTTGTGATCAGATCGGCTGAAGCGATCTCTTCAGCAACCAGATTCTGCTCATTCACATTGATCGCCGTCACATTGTTTACAATCGTTGTATCCTGATCGCTATTGGCGAGTGTAATGGGATATTCCTGTCTCTCTTGAAGCAAGGAGATTTTCTTCGGGTTACGTGCGACAAAGCAGACTTCGTAGTTGGAAGCGGACAACATATGACCGATAAAACCGCGGCCTATATTGCCCGCACCAAAATGTACAGCTTTCATGTATGAACTCCCCCTTTAAGGATTAAATCGCGAAATTCGTGCAGACCTTAGACGGTAGTGACGAGTGGCTTCGAAATCAAATCGTTAAATGTAAGGTCAGTCAAGCAAGACAGCCGTTGGTGAGGCATCTCGAATTCCAATGTTCCTGTAATGGTATTCGAGATGACTACGCAGTGCATACCAGCCGCAGCAGCTGCACGCGCGCCGTTAGGTGAATCCTCAATCGCTACGGCTTCGTCTGCAGTTACTCCAAGGGCTTCAAGCGCTTGATTGTAGAGTTCCGGATCAGGCTTCACATTTGCAACATCATCTGCCGTACGGATAACTTCAAAATAGTCTTTCAGTTTCAGTTGTTCCAGATGCTGTTCAACCCACTCCCGTTTGGAGCTGGAGGCTACAGCGAGTTTTAGTCCAGCTTTACGCGCTTCGTCAAGGTAGCTCTGAATGCCCGGACGAACCACCTCTTTGTTCATCAATGCAACGTGCTGCAACTGAACAGATTCCCTGAACGCTTCCCGATCGATCGGAAGATTCAAATCTGTGATGAGGTACTCATATGGATTAAATGTTTTCAGACTGGTACCGATGCATTGTGAATACATCTCCAGGGTTAAATCTACGCCGTGTTCCTTGTAAGCATCGCGAAAAGCAATATACCATGCTGTCTCTGTATCAATAATCGTTCCGTCGAAATCAAACACCAGTGCCTTAATCATAAATTTGTTCCTCCTGTTTCAGAATTAGTTTTGGGATAAAAAATGAAAATTTTCTGCAAATTCATTCCCTGTATTCATTAACCTACGGGATATTAGTTGACACAATAAACCGAAAATGAATATTAATTTGGGAAAAAATATGCGTTTGAAGCTAATAAAACCGTAACATAGGACAAACCAAAGGGTCAAGTGCGTCATGATTGTTTACATTGAAAATTTTCACAGGTATGATTTGTTTTCAGAAAAAGGAGAAAGTTGCAAACCGTTAACCCTTTTGCATGTAAGCGGTGTACTGAATAAACTGTTTTTACAGCTCAAAAAAATAAAACTTTTTTTATGAAAATTAGATAGTCTGGCCGTTCAACAGCTTTCGACACTTTTATAATAGAAGAAATGGAGCTGAATGTATTGGATTTTATTAGCTTTACGCCAGATCAGGCCCTGTGGGAGAATGGAAGAAAGATTTTGAAAGTATATGGAGTAAGGGAGGAAGACAAGCATGTTGCAAAAGGACCGTTTTAATGGCTGCTTCATCGGGCTTGCAGCGGGTGATTCGTTGGGAACTACCGTGGAATTCAGTAGCCCGGGCACATTTGAACCCGTAACGGATATCGTGGGTGGCGGCGTATTCGGGCTGGAGGCAGGGCAGTGGACAGATGATACGTCGATGGCTCTGTGCCTGGCAGAAAGTCTGGTACGCAAGGCAGACTTTGATCCTGCAGATCAGATGCGCAGATACAGCAATTGGTACAAGGTCGGGTATATGAGCAGCACAGGCGATTGTTTTGATATCGGTGGGGCCACACGAAGTGCCTTGGAGAGGTTTGAGATAACCGGAGAAGCCTACAGCGGATCAACGGATCCGATGACGGCGGGCAATGGCTCTATTATGAGGCTTGCACCTGTCGTGATGGCTTATGCCAATCAACCAAACGAGGCGGTTCGTTATGCCGGGCTGAGCTCCCGGACAACACATGCTGCAACGGAAAGTGTGGAAGCATGTGAAGTGCTAGCCGCCATACTTGTTGCCGGTCTGCGTGGAGCGGACAAGAGCGTCATGCTGATGTCGGAGACATGCCGACAGTGGAGGGAGGAACCTGCTTTTTCACCTGCTATTGAAGAGGTTGTTATGGGTTCCTATCAGAGCAAAGAACCACCGGAAATTAAGGGCAGTGGCTATGTGGTTCGTTCACTTGAGGCAGCACTATGGGCGTTCCATAAGTCATCAAGCTTTGAAGAAGGTGCTTTGTTAGCTGTTAATCTGGGTGATGATGCGGACACTACGGGCGCGGTGTATGGGCAGATCGCAGGTGCTTATTATGGACTCAGCGGTATACCGGTACACTGGCGGGACAAGCTGGCCATGCGTGAAACGTTCGAACAACTAACAGAAGCCTTGTGGTTAAAGGCGACAGAAAATCGTTGATTAAGAGACAGGAGAAGAGAACATCTATGAGCACGACTGGACACACATTACAACCACAGGCTTCACAGTCAGGTAAACGAGGGGCGTTTCCATTATCCCTGTTATGCCTGACGATAGGTGCTTTTGCAATTGGTATGACTGAATTTATTATTATGGGCTTACTGCCCAATGTGGCAACAGACCTGAATGTAAGCATTCCGCAGGCAGGACAACTCATTACGGGATATGCGCTTGGTGTAGCGGTAGGTGCACCGATTTTGACCGTATTTACACACAAGATTCCGCAGAAACAACTGCTGGTGCTGCTGATGTGCATTTTCATTATCGGGAACGCATTGTCCGTTATTGCTCCCACCTATGGGTTGTTAATCTCAGCACGGATCTTAACGGCATTTGCCCATGGTACGTTCCTTGGTGTAGGTTCAATCATGGCGACACGGCTTGTTGCGCCCGAGAGAAGGGCAGGAGCGGTATCGGTTGTTCTTGCGGGCCTTACGATTGCCAACATCATTGGCGTTCCGTTTGGTACGTTTATCGGGCAACAGCTTGGATGGCGGTCATCTTTCGGGGCAATTACGATCTTGGGCATCATTTCGTTGATTGGTATCATTCGTTTCATTCCCGTCCTCCCGCAAGGAGCACCAGCCAACCTGGGACAGCAATTCCGGAATCTGGTTCGTCCCCAAGTGTTGCTGGTTCTGCTTATTGGGGCGTTAGGGTGCGGAAGTTTGTTTACAGTCTTCACCTATATTACGCCGATGCTTGTGGATATTAGCGGCTTTGCGGAGCAAAGTGTGACCTGGATTCTGGTGTTGTTTGGCTTCGGTGTAACCTTGGGCAATTTGGTTGGCGGCCGTCTGGCAGACTGGAAGCTGATGCCTTCGTTAATCGTCAACTTTGGTATCCTTGCTGTTCTTCTGGCAGTGCTCACGCTGACGCTGGAGAATCAATATCTGGCAGTGCTCACGATATTTTTCTGGGGGGTTGCCGCTTTTGGTATTATGCCGGGACTTCAGATTCGGATTATGAATATGACTCGTGAAGCACCGCTGCTTGCGACAACCTCAAGTCATTCGGCATTTAACCTGGGAAATGCCGCTGGTGCCTATATGGGTGGGTATGCAATTACGCATACGGGACTTATCTCAGTGCCTTTGTATGCCGCAGTAATTGCTGCACTGGGTTTGCTGGGTTTGTTCATCAGTCTGTTGATGAAAGACAGACAGACTTCACCCGAGGGTGCAGAGGTAGTTAATCCAGTATCCGTACACTAAACAGATGTCAAGAAAGCCTCAGCCATCCTGTGTAACCAGGGGCTGAGGCTTTTTGGGTATGTTGTTTTAATAGATTTCAAGCTCATTGATTCGCACATAGGTTGGCTGATGGGAAGGACCTTTACTCGCTACGACACGGATCTTGGAGGTACTGACTGCTGAAAATGTGTGTGAACGCGTTAACTCTTGATTGCCTGTAATCTGTACAAGATTCACCCAATTTGAGCCATTCCAGTATTGCAGATCATAATTGGCAAGCGGGTATCCCTGGGTGGTATACAGATCAATTCGCTGGATTGAACTCGATGTCGGCAAATCAATGATGACATATTGGGGAAGTGAGGAATTACGGTTATTGGCCCAGCTATAACTTTCCCCCAAGGCCGTGTTACGATCCCCGTCATTGATTCGGGCTGCAGAATACCCGGGATAGGTGGAAGTTACCGTTATGGCAGCATTTCGTGCCAGGTTCTGTCCGGTTCCCGGATTGGTAGGGGTTTTCACCAGATTCACCAAATTCCAGCGCAGCTCGAAGAGTTTGAAGGACTTATTAAATACAGCTCCTTCTCCTTTGACGAGAGCATCAATCTTTAGAGACATGGTACTGGGCACATTATTGCTGCTTGTCCATTTCCCTGTGCCTTCAATGCCGGCAAAAACACTTACCTCAAGTATTTTTTTGCCGGCAATTTTCAGACCGACTTCAGCTTTGGCTCCTGCCCAAGCTGTGATCTGTCCCTCAATTTTATGAGTAACCGTAAGGTATCTGTTTACACTACTGTAAGGCTGGATTTTGACAGGGATGAAGACACGTGTTTTTCCTTTAACTCCTGCAGTGACCGTGTATCCCTGATCGACCTGGAATTCAAAGGTGACGTTGCCGTCAATACCAATGACCAGAAAAACGCCGACTGATACGGCTCCGAGATTGCCAGCACCAATGTTGAAGCCCATGATTGGAACTTTGACCTCTTTTTTGAACTTGGCATCACCTTTGATATAGATGTTGGCTTTCTCACCAGCAGTGAATTTCAGATCATATTTTCCCCAAAATCCGTATTTCCCCGTAACTTTGGGTGCAATCAAGCTGAGCTTGCCACCTGCTTCAACGAACACTTTGTTACCGTTTGCATTTTGTTGATTTACAAGTACCTTCTTGAAATCACAGACAAACTCATTGCCGGATTTTTTGCAATTGGCAAAATCACCTGCTCCAGCAGCACGAATCACATCATTCATGTCCGTTGAATGAATATCAGTTAATTCTGTGGAATTTATTTCATTCAGATCCATATCATTTGTATCATTCATGTCCATGGGTGCGATATCCGTGGAAGCGATATCCATTCTTTCTGCATCCGCAATCATGTCCATATTTGCATCCAAATCATTTTGAATCGTGTTGTCGATGTTGAACTGTCGCATTTCAGCATCGTCAGTTATATCGGTCTCTAACAAGGAAGGGGTTTCCTGAACAAGCCATTCCTTGCTATCCAATACCATCTCAGGATCAGGCATGACGATATTACGCTCTTCGAACGAGACCTCCTGCTCGGGAATATCATAGTAATCGAACAATTCCTCCACACCCGGAGTGATGTAATCTACCCGCATACCACCAGAGCTTCTATTGACGCTTGTAACTTTGATAGCCCGGGCAGAGGACTGATCGAGAAAGATCTGACCAGGAGCTAGGTTATTACCGATTTGGGCAGCCTCTTGGGTGCTAAGTTCTATTGAACCTTTCTCTTCCACCGTTTCAAAGACGGCATTTACCACGGGAAGTCTCTTCACCATGGAAGCAGGCATGGGTTGGGTCGGTTTTAACTGATAATCGACTTGCTCGAATTGACCTGAAGAAGAAATGGGATTGCTAATAGCCAGTCCATCTTCAGAGACGTTAAATGAGATTCGAAAATATGCTTCTGAAACTGGAGCATTCACATTGGTCTTGCCTGCCCAGATCCAGCGTGCACTGGTCTCCTCAGGCATGCCACTAATCTGTTTCCAAGGATCACTGCCATACCGTCCGAAGTCAGTAGCACGTGACCATGACGAATCATCGAATTTGGGTTGCTCCCAACCTTCAATATATCGTTCAGATACTTTCCAGTTGAAATCCGTAACCAGATTCTCATCTCCGTAGCTAAGGTCTGCCAGCAGTCCCGCATAGAGGCCTATATCCTTCGCTTGAACTGCAATCACATTGATGCCAGATTGAATCGGCACAGGGAACGTATAGGCTTTGGCCCAGTCGGTGCCTTTTCCCGTCTGTCTGCCGTTTATAAAAAGTGTGAACTCATCATCTGCGGTTATGGATATTTTTCCTTCATTGTTAGATGCAGCATAGACATTGGATGGCCATAACCCGACAAGTAAAGGCAGCAATAATGTAATAACCAGAAATGAAGCCCATGCTTTTTTGATCGAAAAGCGTACATTGAACATCATCATTTTCCTCCCAGAAAATAAAGTAGTTGCAAAAGATATTGGCGAACGAGACGTTGAAACTTTTGCGAAAGCATCTCTCAGAAGAAAACTATTATGAATCTATTGAAATTGTTCATAGACACCCCCCTATGGAAGTTATAATAAGGTAAAATATTCAATTTAACAACAGTATTTTACAATTTTTGATTATGATTCGAGAACAAAGAACAGAGAACAAAGAAGAAAGAAAAAAGAAGAAAGAAGAAAGAAGAAAAACTCTGATGCTATAAGATCATTGAATTGAATCGCTAGAAATGAAAATATTGTTGCGAAAAATGGATAAATAAGTTTAAATATACTATATAAGTAATTCCATGTCGGAAAAACAGAGTGAAATCTACAGGTTCAGTTTTTTCTGAAGGGAAGGGAGGTGATCTAACCTGTTTATTGTAAGGGCTTTCAATTTTGGTTTGAGAGGAAGCTTGCTTCACCGCGTTAGAAAAAAGTTGAACTTCAGCATCAAGCGTAATCCAGTGAAACTTCGAGAAACGCATACTTAAGTTTGACAAAATTGAGAGGAGAAATTGAGATGAAAAAACGTATTACAATCCTTTTAAGTCTTTCGATGATCGTTGCCATGATTGCCCCAACAATGGCTTTTGCTACGGATTCCAGCGAGGTTGGTGCTCAGAACACAGCGTATGAATCTATGAATGTATCCGGCAATGACGCAAACAATGCGCTTGCTAATACTCCGGTGGTGCCGGCACCACCGGGTTTTGATGGCTATCGAAACAATATTCCGCACGGAAATACCAATCTGATATCCTATTACTCCACAACGGTGGGCAATACACGGAAAGCGACCGTGTATACACCGCCAGGATATTCTCCGAATAAAAAGTATAACGTCTTGTATCTCCTGCACGGCATCGGCGGGGATGAGCATGAGTGGGTCAATGCAATGAAACCCAAGAACATTTTGGACAACCTGTATTCGGAAGGCAAGCTGTCCCAGATGATCGTTGTCATGCCGAATGGCCGTGCCATGAAGGACGACCGTCCAGTCGGTGACATTTTTGCTCCGGACAAAGTGGCTGCGTTTGAACGGTTTGAGCAAGACCTGCTCAAGGATCTGATTCCTCATATCGAGGCCAATTATCCAGTGTACAAAGACAAGAATAGTCGTGCGCTAGCCGGACTGTCCATGGGTGGTGGGCAGTCGCTTAACTTCGGATTGAAAAATCTGAATACCTTCGCCTGGGTAGGGGCCTTCTCGGCCGCACCGAATACGCAATCTGTATCGCAGCTGGTTTCCAATCCTGGACAAGTCGCCAGCCAACTCAAATTGTTGTGGATCTCCTGTGGATCAAGTGACGGTCTGTTATGGGTCAGCCAGAACTTCAAAAACGGCTTGAGCAGCATGAACATTCCGCATACCTGGTATCAGGATGTAGGTGGACATGAACCATCTGTCTGGAACAGCGGCCTGTATCAGTTCTCACAACGAATCTTTAAATAATTTAATTTGAATTAGCTTCTTGAAGCAATCGACAGGAGAAACAGGAATTCATATCGATATGTAGCCTCAGTTCTGTTCTGCACAGGGCTGGGGCTTTATGTTGGTTAGTGTGCGAATATGACATGATGAATGAGAGAGAATATGTTAGCATGAAGGAAGCAGATCCACATGGAGCGGGTAGTTAATTACATAGGTAGATACATGAAGGAGAGAAATAGGATGTTTTATTACAAAGGTGCGTTTCGGGAAACGGACAATGTGATCTATTTTAAAAGCGATGTTTCATTAGCTCAGAATGATGTTGTCCTATTTGGTGAAAAGAAGTATTTTATCGAAAGTGTGGAAAAAGAATTTCTCCTGCTTCAGCGGGTGGGATCCATCGTTTCTGTGAGTCTGTGAAATCTTCGCAAGATCATCCCCTTTTTCAAGTGTACGTGCACTTCTGGGCCACTGCCTACATACAATAGATCGACCCTGTTCCCACATGTGCTCAGGCCAGATCGTTGTAAAACTGCAGGAGGTGTCATCTGTGCCCGGATTGTTTACCGCAATTGCTCTATTCATTAAAGAGTTAACGTTACTCGTCTCATATGTCAAAAATAATGCGTTCCCCCAGCCACTGGCTGAGGATGATGAAGCCAAACATTTACGCCTTATGGCTGAAGGCAATGCTCACTCTCGCAATCTGCTCATTGAACACAATCTGCGCCTTGTCGCGCATATCGTCAAGAAGTTCGACAATACGGGTGAAGATCAGGAAGACCTGATTTCCATCGGAACCATTGGTTTGATCAAAGCCATCGAAAGTTTTCAACAAGGCAAAGGTACGAAGCTTGCCACATTTGCGGCGAGATGTATTGAAAACGAGATACTTATGCATTTGCGTTCCCTGAAGAAAACACGCAAAGACGTATCCCTGCACGACCCCATTGGTACGGACAAAGAAGGCAACGAAATTACGCTGATCGACATACTCGGAACAGAAGCCGACGACGTTGTAGATAAGGTGCAGCTCAAGATTGAAAAAAGCAAAATTTATCGCAATCTCGACATCCTGGATGATCGGGAGAAGGAAGTTGTGATCGGTCGATTCGGCCTGGAAGCAGGCGGGGAGGAACGAACTCAACGCGAAATTGCGAAGGAACTGGGCATCTCACGTTCTTATGTATCACGGATTGAGAAACGAGCGTTAATGAAATTGTATCATGAATTTTATAAGCAAAAGTAGTTGTTGAACAGAGCGAGGGCACCTTTATCGGAGCCCTTTTTACTGTGAAGATACTTAAATAGGATCTAAATTGTATTGATTATTTGGGGTTATAACCTAAATAAAGGAATTTTCATTCCTGTTGAAGAATATCTTATACACAGACCAATTTAACATATAAGGAGTAAATGTTAATGAAGCAGCTTTTTCAGAAAACTCCACTGTGGTTTTTGTTAATCTGGATCGCAGGATTTATAATGATCGTTTTCAACTCGTTTCAATCGTATTCGAGTGTTATTAACTTCATTGCGTTATTGATGATTAGTGTTGCTAATGCGATTCGAATTTGGAAAAATGAACGTTCGTTAGCGATCACCTTTTTAGTCGTTGCCGCTCTATGCTTGGCTTTTATTTTAAAATACTTCTATAGATATGTATTATCAGCGTGACATGGCATGGGAATAAAAAGGAATGTACATAGGCTGATGATAATAAGGATCGGATGCAACTTAAGCTTATAAAAGCAAAGGGCATGAAATACGAGCGTATCAAGAGGTCATCTCTTACAAAGGTGGCCTCTTTGCTGTGCAAAAAAATATATAAGGGAGGGATATGTATTCTGGGCAGATTATTATATGATGAGTAATAATATTTTGCATCGTAGAGAGCATTTGCAGAAAGAGAGTGGTGGTTGATCATGCAGCAAGAAACGTTAACAAGGGGATTAAAGAACCGACATGTGCAGTTGATGGCGATCGGAGGTGCGATCGGTACAGGGCTGTTTCTCGGAGCAGGCAAAACGATCCAGCTAACAGGGCCATCCATCTTGCTGGCCTACATTATTACGGGTGTTGTGTTGTTCCTGATCATGCGTGCATTGGGGGAGCTGCTGTTAAGCAACTTGCAGTATCATTCCTTTGTCGATTTTGTGCGTGATTACCTGGGAAATATGGCGGCATTTATTACAGGCTGGACCTATTGGTTCTGTTGGATCTCCATTGCCATGGCTGATATTACGGCCGTTGGATTGTATACACAGTTTTGGTTTCCAAATGTACCTCAGTGGATGCCAGGGTTAATTGCGTTAGTCATTTTGCTAATCATGAACTTGGCAACAGTCAAGTTGTTTGGGGAGATGGAATTCTGGTTTGCCCTGATTAAAGTCGTGGCTATTCTGGCACTCATTATTGTTGGTTTATATATGATATTCAAAGGTTTTACCACGGATCAGGGTCCAGCGAGCTTCACCAATCTGTGGAGTCATGGGGGATGGTTCCCGAATGGACTGCATGGGTTCATCATATCGTTCCAGATGGTGGTGTTCGCCTTTGTAGGCATGGAACTGGTGGGACTCACAGCGGGGGAAACGGAGAACCCGGAGAAGGTTATTCCGAGAGCAATTAACCAGATTCCGATCCGGGTACTGCTCTTCTATGTTGGCGCATTGCTGATTATTATGAGTATTTACCCGTGGAACGCCATTGTGCCTACGGAAAGTCCGTTTGTACAAGTGTTTGCCGCTGTGGGTATTGCAGCTGCCGCCGGCATTGTGAATTTCGTTGTGTTAACATCAGCGGCTTCGGCGTGTAACAGTGCCATTTTCAGTACAAGCCGTATGGTGTTCTCCATGGCAAAAGATCACAACGCACCCGAGTCGTTTGCACGACTGAACAAGCGGAAAGTGCCTTCCAACGCGCTGTTTTTCTCCACAATTGTTATTTTGATTGCGATTGTTCTGAACTATATCATGCCAGAAGGCGTATTTACACTGATCACGAGCGTGTCGACCGTGTGCTTCATCTTTGTCTGGGGTATCATGGTCATCTGTCATCTCAGATATCGTCGTACTCAGCCGGAACTGGCGAGTCGTAGCCGCTTCAAACTGCCACTATATCCGTTCTCGAACTACTTGATCCTAGCGTTTCTGGCGTTTGTGCTAGTGGTATTGGCATTGGCCGAGGATACGCGTGTTGCACTGTTTGTCACGCCGGTGTGGTTCATCCTTGTTGGGGGGATCTATCTTTTCAAAAAGAGAAATTTGAGCAATAACAGACAGTAAAACTTACCTTTGTTAATAAATATACCCGCCCAATCAGACTGGGCGGGCATTTATGTTTTTTAAATTCTTGCAGCCTCTTTGCCTTCACGAATGCTCGCGTAGATGGCATCACAGATATCGGTTGTATACTGGCCCGACATCCCTTCAAGTGCCGTGTTGGTGAATGCTGCAACACTAAGTTCTTCTTTTGGATCAACAAACCAGGAATGACCGTAGGTTCCACCCATTCGCCACGTACCCGCTGATTCTGGTGTACCGGCTGCGACAGGATCTTTAAGTATTGTAAAACCAAGGCCAAACCCTCTGCCCGGCCAGTATGGCATCGCGAGATCACCGATTTGATTGGTAGACATCTCAGCCGCAACGGCTTCTGTAAGAAGAGGCTGTCCTCCTTGTCGCAATGCTTCAAGTAAAGTAAGAAAATCTCCGGTACTTCCAACCATACCCGCTCCGCCCGATAAGTAAGCAGAAGTACGATTCGCACGATTGGGTGACAGTCGGAAGCCAGCAGTACCCTCAATAAAAGGAATCTGCTCCAACTCCTTATGAAGGAGACGCGGTTCTTCAGAACCATTAGCATATGCGGCTGTCAATCGTTCCGAATCCACCGCAACAAAGTCAGTGTCGGTCATGTGGAGTGGAAGAGTAACTAGCGTTTGAACAGCTTTTCGTAATGACATCCCAGTTACTTTTTCGATAACGGCACCAAGTACATCTGTCGCAATGGAATATCTCCACATGTTTCCTGGCTCATACAGAAGAGGAGCAGAAGCCAGCCTTTGCAAATTCTCCTCCAGACTCATTTCAGACCAATCCATTCCGTCCGATACTCCTGCAAGCTCATAGGTTCCCTGATCTTCTTGGAAGAAACGGTATGTCAAACCTGCGGTGTGTGTCATCAACTGATGTACTGTTATTAAAGCATCCTGACCATTGGCAAGTTTGGGCCGGAATGCAGGAAGCCAGCGGGTCACAGGATCATGCAGACTCAGCTTTCCTTGGGAGATTAATGCCAGAGCTGCTGTCGAGACAATAGGTTTGGTTACGGAAGCAAGTCGAAACAGAGCGTTTTCCGACATGGTACGCTTTTGCTCCCTGTCTGCGAAACCAGCAGCCCGGCTATATACCAGTTCCCCTCCTAATGCAACCTGTACAACTGTTCCTACGATTCTTTTTTCGCTTATAGCGCGGTCAATGGCTTCATCCACATAATTATGCAATGTTGTCATGTCTTTTTTTCTCATGCTTATCTTCCTCTCACCAACTGATGTATTTGATTTCTCGTGATAACTGTGTTTATTATATAAATGATTGATCTTGTATTACATGGTTTGTTAAAGGTATTATAATGAATTGGCGAATATACTTAAGGTAATTTCTGAATATATCTTATGTATTTAAAGGAGTGGATCACATGGACGAAATAGATCAGCATATTCTGTATCACTTGGAGAATCAGGCGAGATTATCCATGACCGAACTAGGCAAATTGGTGGGGTTATCTCAGCCCGCTGTTACTGAACGAGTCAAACGAATGGAAGAAAAGGGAATCATCGAGGAATATCGAACCGTGATCTCCCCCTCCAAATTGGGCAAGCAAAGCACAGCCTATGTTCTTTTTCGTACGCGGGATTGTTATCCTTTTCTGGATTTCTGTCGTGCGTCACCTGAAGTTGTGGAATGTTATCGGATAAGCGGGGAGTACAATTACTTGCTAAAAATCCTCACAGACACCATTCAGGGACTCGAGGAGTTTGAGAACAAGTGTGATCCGTACGGTACTTACATGACTTTAATCACCATGTCTTCTCCAATTGCACATAAGAATCTCGTGGAAGGACCAAATCTGTTGGCACAGGCAGAATAAGATTACAGTCTATAAAACTTTGAAATGTAATGCAGAAGAGGAGTCCACATCAAGTGAACTCCTCTTTTGTCTTACGTTTAACTCATGCAAAATGCCTTCCTGTTATTTTACTTACTTGGGAAATCCATATTTATAAGCACGCATAACTACAAGCAACGCAGGAATGAGCAAGATAAACAGCACCCCAGAAAGGTATCCTGCTCCTAATACTTCAAGAAGGATGCCCCCGATGATGCCTCCTCCGCCAATCGCCAGATTCCATGCTGTAACCAGCATCGATTGGGCGACATCTGTGCTTTTGCCTCCGGCTTGAGCGATGGCAGTTTGTAACAGTGTCGCGGCCCCGCCAAACGTAAGTCCCCAGATCATGACGCCAAGAATAATAATCACAGGTTGATGAGTAGCGATTCCCATCACGACAGAGGCCAGAGCGAATGATGCCAAGCTAATGATAACCAATCTCCTCAAAAACCGGTCAATAAGCATTCCGGTTAACCAAATTCCAACAATGGAAGTAATACCGAAAATGAGCAAAATCAAGTCTACTCTGTTAGCAAATACGGTCTGGGCAAGGTAGGGAGAAATATAGGTATATAGGATATTATGGGCAAGCATCCAGGCCAGAACAACAAACAGAATAGGCCTAACTCCCGGAATTAAAAACACCTTGTGCAGCGGAAGACGTTCCCCAGCGGGCTCTCCGGCAAAGTCCGGCATTTTCCAGAGAACCCATACGATTAGAGCTACGGTCAGAAGAGATACTATCCCGAAGATGAGGCGCCAGCCGATATAAGAACTGAGAAAACTACCGATTGGAACACCAAGGGCTAGTGCCACGGGTGTGCCGACCATAGCCACAGCCATGGCTTTACCTTTTAACGAATCCGGGACCATCCGACGAGCATAACCTGCTGTCATTCCCCATAACACACCCGCAGAGACTCCCGCCATAAAACGAGCAGCAAGTGTCAGGATATAATCTGAGGATAAGGCGGTAACGGTGTTAAAGACAAGAAAACCGCTAATGCATGCCAGCAGAAGAGGTCGGCGTCTCCATCCGCGTGTAGCAGCAGTCAAGGGAATGGCAGCAACAAGTGATCCAATGGCATAAAGAGTCACCAACTGTCCGGTAAGAGCCTCTGTGATCCCCAAGTCTTTTGCGATTTGTGGCAGCAGTCCCGCAGGCAGGCTTTCAGTGAGGATGCAAATAAATCCCGCCATGGCTAATGCAAGAAGCCCAGCCCACGGAAGGCGTTCTGAAGATATGGAAGGCAGCTCCCTTTGTTTTGGGAGGGGTGTGTTAATGGCCATGAATAAAACCTCATTTCTTATATTTTAATCCTATCCAGAACTATGCATATAAGCTTATCTGAAAAAATCAAACTTTTGCATACAGGATTAAAGGTAAAAAGGAGGTCTTAACATGGTATTTATTTTAATTTGTGAGTTTTTCCGTTAATTCAAAGGGGAACTGTCTGTTCAGCCATTCAAGGATGATATCGACAGGTTCCATGTACCGTTGGCCTACAAGTAAACCCGTATGGGTCGTATCCCACAGTCCGGCATATGCAGCATGCAGCTGCTTGGCAGTTAATTTGCCTCTCTGATCTTCGTCTTCACTGGAAACAGCCTTGATCACCAGACTGGGGCAATGGATCAGGTCACCATTAATGGATACACCATCGGCTCCACAAAGAACTGAAAAGGTAGCAAATGCCTTCGCGGACTCCGATTGCAGATATTTAAGCTGAAAAGCAATGTCTTCTGCCGTCTCATCTATACTGGTTAGTTCATCACGGACAGGTGCAGGCATGATAATTCCAGGTGTGATACGATTACTTTCAGGGTAGGGGATTAGCTCATGGACTTCCTTGCTCAGACTGGCGTCGATCACAACCAGGCCTGCCAGAGTAACGGTTTCTGCAATCTTTTGACTGAGAATCCCACCCATGCTAAAGCCAATGAGAACGGGAGGCTCGTTGAACTCGGCTAACACTTCACGAATATCCTCCAAATAATCGTCAAACGTAATCTTTGTCATATCCATGACCCGACTCTTGTAGTGACTTCTCAGGTTCATGACATAACAGGTCCAACCGTGCTGGACAAAGTGGGGAATATATTTGCTCCACATCCAGCTGCCTGTGTATGCACCGTGTACGAACAGCAGTGGGGGCTTCTTGGTCGTTGTTTTTTCGTCATGAAGCGGGGTTCCTGCGAATATCTCCAAGTGTAAATCATGTTCTCCGATCTTCTTTACCTCATGTTCCGGTAAAAATTGTGTGTAGTCCGTCATACCAAAAACCTCCTCTAAACTATTAGTTTGATATCAAACTATTTCTCCAAAAAAAATTAGAAGTTGCTATGAATTTTCATTAAAATTCGCAGCAGTTCTTTTTTCTCCGCTTCCGTAACGTCCGCATAAAACACGTCCAGTATGCGCTGTGATATTTCTTCAAAGACCGGCTTTAATTGTTCGCCTTTTGCAGTCAAAGCCACATGAACAACTCGTGAATCTGTTGCATCACGCTCCTTAACGATGTATCCTGTCCGCACCAATTTGTCCACAAGTGCAGTCACCGTGGATTTATCCTTACCAATTTTTTTGGCGATTTCAGCCATAGTCATCCTGTGATTATTGTACAGGCCATAGATAATATCCCCATGGGACGTAGCGAGATCCTGGATTCCCTGCTCAGCCATCTCGGCCAGGATAAAGCGGTTGACCTTCTCTTTAATTTTGGATATGAGTGAAATAGCGTCTCTTGTTTTCATACGTGTAATATAGTTTGTTATCAAACTAATGTCAAGCTTTGATCCGTGACGATCTGCCCAAGTTGTGCAATATCGCTATACAGGCTATCGAGTGAGCCTTTGTGATTCGTCGTTAGCAGGAACGTGCGGATATTCATGTCATTCAAACCATCGACGGTACCTACGCCCCAGTCTGCATCAGCGAACAGGTCGCCCTGTCCGAGTACCAGATCGGGATTTGCACCTACAACCAGCTCTTTACCTACATGAAATTCTCAATTGTGAGCGGATACGTCGTTTTATTTGTATTCTCAACATGCTTCCGGATGTGAATTTCATTAAATGATGAACCCCTTTTCTATGTGTTTTAAATTGACAAAGATAATCATTCTCAATTATAATCCGAGAAAACACGTTGTAAATAGCTAAATTTATGATGTTCTACATTTTATATGAATTGACGGGGGAAGAGATGGCACAGACGGTTCAGGTTCAGACACAGCGTATGGGGAAAAGAGAGTCTCTGATTCATAGTAAATCCGGGTTTGCTATACTGATTGCAGCTTTAATCATGATTACGATTATATCTGTAGGGATCGCGGTTTCCATTGGACAGGTTCGTATTCCGCTGGCGGAGTCATATCGTATTCTTTTAACCAAATTAACAGGATTTCAGTGGGGGGCAACACCCATTGAGGCAGGTTCCTTTACCGATATTATCTGGCAGATTCGTTTTCCGCGTGTGCTGATGGCGATGTTTATCGGTGCAGGCTTGGCCCTGTGCGGTGCTGTTATGCAGGCTGCTGTGCAGAATCCGCTGGCTGATCCTTACATACTGGGTATATCCTCAGGCGCTTCACTTGGAGCAACCTTTGCAATTCTTATTGGATTCGGTGCGATTGGGTGGCTAGGTCAGACGGGGGTTGCTTTCTGGGCCTTTGCCGGTGCGATGGGTGCGTCCTTACTAGTCCTGACTTTGGCAGGAATTCGGGGGAAAATGACGTCGGTCAAGCTGGTGCTTGCCGGAATGGTGATTAACGCGTTATGCAGCGCTTTTTCGAACTTTATTATTTATTTTGCTAACAATGCTGAAGGCATCAAAACGGTGACATTCTGGACCATGGGCAGCCTGGCGGCTTCCGGATGGAACAAGCTTCCACTCGTGGGTATCGTCGTGCTGGTGGCGATTCTATTTTTCCTTTTACAGTCCAGAGTTCTTAATACGATGTTGTTGGGGGATGAAGCAGCTGTTACGCTGGGCATTAATCTGAGTGTGTATCGCAGACTGTACATGCTGTTAACCGCTTTGGTGACAGGTGTTATGGTGGCGAGCTGTGGCATGATTGGTTTTGTCGGACTCATTATTCCACATATCGTCAGAGGTCTGGTAGGTTCCGACCATCGTAAAGTGATGCCTGTATCCGTACTGTTTGGAGCCATTTTCCTCATCTGGACGGATGTTATTGCACGATCCCTCATATCCAGCGTGGAGTTGCCAATCGGTATTATTACGGCCATGATTGGTGCACCAATGTTTATGTATATGCTGGTCAAAAAAGGCTACGGTTTTGGAGGAAATTAACCATGAAGCTGAACGTAGAAAATGTATCCATCTCTGTGCTGAACACGGACATCATCAAGAATATTTCATTACAGGTGAACGGTAAACAGTTCGTTGGACTGATCGGGCCTAATGGTTGTGGCAAGTCAACGCTGCTCAAGAGCATTTATAAAGTGATCAAACCGCAGCAAGGCAAGGTTTTTCTGGACAATACAGATATCCTCAAATCCAGCCCGAAGGTCGTTTCCAGACATATGGGCGTTGTCGGTCAGTTTAATGAATTGAGTTTTGATTTTACGGTGCGCGAGATGGTCATGATGGGTCGTACTCCACACAAAAAAATGCTGGAGACAGATAATGAACGGGATCACGAAATCGTGGAGCAAGCTCTGGATAAAGTACATCTGACTGGACATGCAGATCGTAATTACGTGTCTCTGTCTGGTGGAGAGAAACAGCGTGTGGTATTGGCGCGTGTCCTGGCACAGCAACCTGAATTCCTGATCCTGGACGAGCCAACCAACCATCTGGACATCAAATACCAACTTCAAATTCTAAATATTGTCCGTGGACTCGGCATTGGTATACTTGCAGCGCTGCATGATCTCGAACTCGCCGCAGAATATTGCGATTATCTCTATGTGGTGAAAAAGGGCCATATTGTGGTCCATGGCAAACCGGCAGATATTCTGACTCGTGAGATGATTGGTGAGGTATTCGATGTCGATTGTGAAATCTATAAGAACCCGGTTACGGGTGGTTTGGGCATCGCTTATCTGAGTACACGTTGATTAGGACTATATCTTTCGTCTGGATGACGTGGAGAAATCTTCGCAATAATCAATTGAAGTGAACATAGACCGTACCTGTTGGAGCGATGTTGTTGAGTGCTCACAGGGCCGGTCTTTTGTTTTTTTTAGGTGGGGGTAGGGATCAATTATTGAAGCTTAGGATCAACGGGATGAGCATGAGCACCGTTGCTGACTTCTTGAAAAATATCTGAGGAGTTATCACTATGCGTTGAAGACTTGTTGCTGTTGTCTTGTTGAGGGTGTTCTCCCGTTGCTGGGCTACTACGTGATGTAATTGCATAACTTCGTAGGATCTCTTCCAGATCTCCAATCGTCACGGGACGAGCATGTCGTTTCAGGACATAACCGAGTTGACCATTGGGTTCCACCGTTGCCATCTCCAGATCGTCCACACTCGTAATACCTTCCTTCCTCAGGTGCATCTCGAGCTGATCCATCGTGTAGCGCATACGTTTCAGATTCGGGATAATGACCTTCCCGTCCTCTACCACGATTTTTGAAGTGCCACTCATGAGCCGTTCAAAAAAATTAAATTTCAATTGCAGTTGTTCCACTACAAGCAATGTCGCGATAAATACCGATGCTGATCCAATCGCTTTACCAAGTTCATGATTTGCGATGGGCTGCACAATCGTTGTTCCGATGGAGATCATGATGACCGTTGTAACCACACTCATCTGGGAGATTGACTTGCGTCCTGCAATTCTCAGCAGGATCATGCCTACAAGAACAAGTAAAACGGATTTCCATATCCAGTCCATACGTATATTCCTTTCTATTCCAGTTTGCTCTTTGCTTCTTAGGCTGTTCTGGAGATAAGGGAATTATGCAGTTGGCTAAATCCGTAGCTTTCATTCCGCCCACCGGATCGTTTACAATAGGGTATTGATGAAGTGAACAAAGGAGCGGGTCACAGTGGCAAAACAGAAATACTATGTTGTCTGGGAAGGCAAGAAGCCTGGTGTATATAACACATGGGCAGATTGCAAAGCGCAGACGGATCATTATACCGGAGCAAAATATAAATCATATGAGTCCAAAGCAGCCGCAGAAGAAGCGTATCGTGCTGGATGGAAAGGGAACTGGGGTTCAAGTGCAGGCGGAGCGTCGAAGACAAAGTCGGCTGGTAGCGGAAGAAGTGCTGGCATGGAAACGTCAGAGGAAGTGGATTACGACAGCATCTCCGTTGATGTGGGTACACGTGGTAATCCTGGACCTGTAGAATACAAAGGGGTGGACACCCGCACTGGTGAGATTATTTTCTCTGTTGGACCGATCTCCAAAGGCACGAACAATCTGGGCGAATTTTTGGCCATTGTACATGCCCTCGCACATCTGAAGAAAGAAGGCAGTACCAAAACGGTGTATACCGACTCGGTCAATGCCATGAAATGGTTAAAGCAGAAAAAAGTAGCCACGACGTTAGCACGGGACAACTCCACGGAAGAGATCTGGCTGATGATTGATCGTGCGGAGCAGTGGCTCCAGACGAATACGTACAGCAATAAAGTGCTAAAATGGCAGACCAAGCAGTGGGGCGAAATCAAGGCAGATTACGGACGGAAGTAGGAATTTTTCCAAAGGATGCCTCCTTTATTTCTGGTCTATTAGAATCGTTATTTACAATTTCCAGTTTCCGCTCTATAATCATCTGAATATGATTAGTTAAACATATGGAGGAGCCTGTCATCTGCAGGCCCTCTTTATCTTTTTGGTCCACTGATTAGCAAGTCCATTCAATAGAATGGGGTATTTGAGTATATATTGCAGGAGGCAGACATGAGTTCCATTTATAGAAGTGAAGAAGGCAAGAGCAGCATACTTGAAGAGTATGAGATTTATTTGAACGAGTTGGGTGAGAAATTTACTCGGGAGTATGTAGAGACGCGTTTTGGCAAGACGCATGTTTTACTGACAGGACCTCTAGATGGCAAGCCGTTATTTATTCTCCAAGGCGGTAATTGTGTGAATCCGATGACGTTGTCCTGGTTCTCTTCCTTATTCAAGGAATACCGGATTATTGCTCCTGATACGATTGGTCACCCTGGTTATAGTGAGGAAGCGAGTATCTCCACACGGTTTGATAGTTTGGCTTTATGGGTGTCGGATCTGCTGGATCACTATGATATTGAAAAGAGTGCGTTTATCGGCCCATCGTTTGGAGGAGGCATTATCCTCAGACTGGCTACCTATATTCCGGAACGCATCTCGTGTGCCGTATTGGTTGCTCCTGCGGGTCTTGCGGTCAACTCCAAAATTAAAACAGCTCAGGATATCACGCTGCCGCTCGTCAAGTACCGCATGACGTCTTCACCATCTTCTTTGCAAAAAATTACGGACAACATGTCGTGCAACTGCATGAAAGAAATGGATAAAAACATTATCGGCAAACTTTTTAAATACGTCAGCATAGATCAAGATCTGCCCAAGCTCACGGAGCGAGAAGAACTGGTGAATTATACGTCACCAACCTTGTTGTTGGTAGGGGAGAAGGATGTCTTTTTCCCTGCGGATAAGTGCATTGAACGGGCTCAAAAGATTATTCAAAATGTTCAAGCCATCAAGTATGATACAGGACATTTTCCTTCACAGGACGTTTTGGTTCAGATGAATGAGGAAATACAGCAGTTTTTACAAAAGAATTATTAAAAAGAGTCTGCAAGAGCTGGACGGAGAAATGTTTTTTTCCAGTTTAATAAAGTAATTCGCTTTATCTGTCGATAGAGTATATAAGAGATATTTCCTTCTATAGAAGAATTTCATATGGCTTAGGACCAGTTCATAGTCAGTGTGGTATAATTAATATTTAAATATTTCGCGTTAAGGTGTTTCAAATTGCATCATTTGGTTTATATGTATAGTTGGCGATGAATTGCTCACGGGTTGAACCAAATGATGCATTTACGCGGAAAGTCTTCCGATCGACAAGGTTGAAAAGAGGTCTGTTATGAGAAAAGACAATTGTAAAATGGCATTGCAGCGCAATGTGATTATAAATGATACATATCAGGTAAGACAGGTATTAGCCAGCAGTGAGTTGGCTATTGTATATGCAGGACGAGATCGTAACACGGGTGCCAAGGTAGCCATTAAGGAATTTTTCCCACAGAGACTGGCTGAACGTCAGGCAGACAAGCGGAGAGTGTTCTGTTCTTCACGAGGATACGGTGGGCAATATCAGGAGCTACTGGCTGCATTTCTGCTTGAAGGTGAACTGTTATCGAAACTGGACCATCCTCATATTGTTTCGTATTTGGATCATTTTGAAGCAAATGATACGGGGTATCTGGTTATGGAATACTGCACGGGAATCACATTGACCGAGTATCTGAATGAACACAATCATGCTCTTGATGCTGCCTTCATAACGGAGACGCTGCTTCCACTGGTGGATACATTGGATTACATACATAAGCAAGGCATCCTTCATCGGGACGTGAAACCTTCCAACATTATGGTTATGGAAGATGGTACACCCAAACTTCTGGACTTCGGCTCAGCCACCCGTTGGCCTATGCAATCCGGAGAGAAACAGGTGATATTTACATCGGCTGGTTATTCTCCACTGGAGTTCTATTCAGAGAAATCCAGTCAGGGACCGATGTCGGACATCTATAGTTTGGCAGCTCTGCTCCATTATTGGGCATGCGGGCAACCCCCTATGGACGTGAAACAGCGGTTGTTCCAGGATGAATTGCCATCTGTTCGCTCACATAATGAGTATGTGAATCCTTGGCTCGCTCGTGTTATTCATTGGGGTTTGACGGTTCGTTCTGAGAAACGCTGTGCCTCCTTAGCATGGGTCAGAAGCTCGTTGCGAGTTCAAGCCTGGGTGTGGAAAGTGCGTAAACCTGGAACGGTGGAATGGTCTTTGGCCGAGAATGAACATACACAGGTCTATGAAGTGGAGCCGAAAAAGCAACATGAGATGGCATAAGCATGCGTGACCTATGTTCATAAAGTGGATGCACTTAAATGAGCATAGCAGTTGAATATATGAACAACATAAACAAGCCAGTTCTTACCATTGAAGGGGACGAACTGGCTTGTTTTCTTTTATATTTTGATAGAAGGCATGCATCAGTGTGCTTCATTTCCACGTAGTTATCACACGGTGTTTACTGTGAATCTCTCTTTTGTCCTACATAGATGTTGGTACTTGGTTTGATGGCTTTGTAACGAATTTCGATCTCCGTAACGCCATCCTCAAACGTAATGTACAACTTTTCGTTGTACTCCATAGCTTCCGTATGTCTGCGCTTCACTGGAGTTCGGCCTCGGACAACCGTACAATTCGTATCGTGCCGGACCAATAACGTTTCTTTCTTACCCGCTTCCAGCCAGATTCGTCCCGATTCCGGTACTTTGACCCCGATGTCCATGCGATCAAACAGTTCACTGAGACTTACTTTTCGGCGTTCCAATGAAGTGAGAGGCCAATTGGTCACCGGTATATCCTCGCCGTTCGCTGTAGCTAGAAAGTATCCTTCCAGTCTTCCGCGGAATATGGGTTTTGGCTTCAATATGAACCAATACAGTGCGAAAATACCACCAGCAAGAAGCAGGCCCAATCCTGTATATAGCAGTACCTTTTCACGTAAAGAATGAATTTGCAACGAAATGTCCGTAGTTATACTTGCTCCCTCAGAATCCGTTGCTGTCACCTTGATCGTTGAACTTCCAGTGTGAAGAGAAGACCATCGCAACAGGTTACCTTCAATGACGGCATCCCCGAGTTTGCGCTCACTTCCACCGTCTGCAAGGACATACGTTAATGGATCATTATTGGCATCCTTAAAGTAGTTGTTCAGGTCGACATCTGTATTGCTGTCGTCTTTGGATAACACCATGGATTCACCGGTAGCTACGGGTGCTTGATTCGTAATGTCTACTTCAACCGGAGTAATTTCTCGATAAAAGTCTGGACCGTCGATCCGCAGTCCCCATGTATACAGATCCGACTTGGGAAAAGTGTATTTTCCCGTAAATCCGCTACCTGTATTGGTCAAAGGGATACGTTCTGTCTTTCCATCAGATGGATTTACAATGAGTTCCGCTTCCAGTCCCTTGTACACATCCAAGTCCTTAATGGGCTCAGGGTCCACAGCCTGGTCGTAGAGTGATGCCTCAAATGTGATGCTCTTCCCCTTGACTGGCTGCTCCGTTGCCATATTTGCGACCGCAGAGACGTTGTAGTTCCCTAATAGGTTAATCTTCACCAGATCACCGCTACGGCCTTTGAATTTCAGTTTGAACTGTCCTTTGACCGGACGAATGATCTTCATCAGAGCATATTTATCAGACCGAATGAAGCTGACATTGCTCGACTGATAATAGAGCTGAGCTTCGGAGACAGCATGATCAGAGAGCATGATAATGTTGGCATCCGCCATGCTGGAGTTAGGAATATCCACGGTTACTTCCTGCATTGCTCCTGTTGCAGTTACAGCCGCTACAGATACAAGAACAGATTGAATCTGATCTGCAAAAATACGATTGAAGATTTCAGGCAGATCGTCCGCACTTCCCGTGATAAAGGAAGAACCACCTGTTTCTTTGGCGATACGCTCCAATTCTGCCGGGTTAACCGTACCGTCGCGGTTTAGTCCCACAGTATAGATGGGATAACCAGCTTGCTGTGCCATCTCAATAACCTTGTCCACATCTTTGGAGGAGTCAGCAGGTGTTCTGCTCGTCGATCCTCGCAAATCCGTTTCTCCGTCCGAGAGCAAAATCATAAATGGTTTACGTTTGTCCGTCTGCGATTGTTCGAGCAGGCTAGCCCCTCGGCGTAAGCCAAGTCCGAGATCTGTATATCCTGAACGTTTTAAGCCATCCACACGGCTACGAAGATTATTGCGAGCTCCAGAGGATGAAATCTCCATCAGTGGTACGGATGAAGTGATCTTGTCATTATAAGCTACGAATCCCAATCGGGTCTTAGGTCCACTACTCATATCCATAAACATATGTATAACTTCTTCGGCAATGCGATCTTTGTCGGTCTCATTCATGGAGTAGCTAACATCCAGGACAAACATGGCATCGAGGCCTTCATACGTCTGGGTCTTGACAGATGATTCAGCGTATATGCTCCCCATGTCCCATGCTGAAATTAAAAAGCTGATGAACAAGAGAGTGAAAATTGCTTTTTTGAATTTTATTAATATCATACGATGCTTTGAATCTCCTTCCTGTTTTGGGTACTGCAATTGTTTTTTGATATCAAACTGATTTTTGTTGAAAAAAATTTGTTTCTACACGATAAAACCCCGTTATGCGTAGTTTTGATAAGTGAATAATATTGCAACACCGCATAAGTTAAGGTGCTTTCCTCTTAATTAGGGGGAAAACTCCACTAGTTTTAAATCATTGAACATCATCCAGATTATAGGATATTCTTTATCATCGGCATGATTCGAAGGGAAGTGAAGCGAAATTCGGAAAATAGTTCTATAGGTATATCGAAGTCACATAAATGAGCTTTTAGACCTATATAGGGGAATATTGACAAAACATATCGCTGATGATTAAGATGAATTCCATAAATCTCCAAAGCAAACGGCATAATCTGGTACATAAGTTCCAGTCATATGTTGACAGCTCGTTCTATTGGACTTGTGATCGCCTGAGAAGATGATTCTCTTAGATCATGACTAAAGGCTGATAGTGCGTGCGGAGTGTCAAAAATTGATGGAGGGGGGGAAGCATTCGCCCGAATGAACCATCATTAGGGGGATGTTGCCTGAATGGATATTATTAATCAAACGAACCGAACGATGCTTTTTGAAGAGATCAATCCGGAGAAAATGGATTTGATCACGATTGTCGGTGACGTAAAAGGAATCGACAGTCTGAATGATGACAAGATCAAGGAGATCAATGAACACCTGCTTGTACGAAGCTTCGACGAGTTTTTGGACAAGTTTTCTCCCAGTGTGTATTCCTTTTTCAATGCGGTAAACCAGAAAGTCATGTATACGCTCAAAAAGCCGGAAGGGATTCCGGACGAAGCAATCTCTGAGATCAAAATTGATCATAGCAATGACTTCCTGAGAATGCTGTTTACTCTGATCGATACCAAACGCAGTCAGGGGATTACGAATGTAGATTTCAAGTTTGAAAATTTGCTCGATATGATCTCACCGAAAAAGGTTATGGATGACATTCGGCAGGTACGGAAAGAAATTCATTACATGTACGGCCAGCATGAGAAGCTGGATGACGGGGACCCGAAGAAGTTGGATATCGGGGATAAACTTAATGTCATGTTTGAAGATGCCAGCCGGAACTATAACAATGTTATGGCGATGCTGCCACTGGCTATCGAAGATATCAAAACCCGCTTGTTGCTGGGCCGTGCTCAAGAAGAAACTTCTTCCGAAGCGATTCAGATAGGACAACTCACGATTGGTGAGAGCGGAGAATTGAAAATCATCGAAGCTCCAAAGAGTGATAACAACGAGTTGATGCTTCTGGATGAGTCGACAAGCACAGATTTGACTCAGGTGTTTGCCGAAGATTATGATTCACTCTCTGAGGCACCTTCACCGTATGTACAGGATCTGGTCGTTCGTACATTCTGCCCACTGCCCGCGGTTCAGACGGATGTGGATACGGCAGTTGAAGTACAGAATTACAATACATACCTGGAATTTTACAAGAACGCCAAGGATGACTTTGTGAAAACCGTAAAACCGTTGGTGGAGAAAATTTTGGGTGTCAAAATGTTCTTTGATCAATATGCGACCAAAAACAAAGGCATGCTGCCTTCCATGCTGATTGCCAATGCCAAGCTGGATATGCTTGTTAAGAGCAGTAACATTCCGCGGCTGGAGACCTATCTCAACACAGTCAATGCGAAGAATGATTTTACCGACACCATTTGGTTCGGAATTGTTCCTTCCGTTGAACTGGAGAATACGGGACAAGTTCAAGTCAGTCGAGCCCGTTTCCGTGGTAACGAGAAAGTGGTTAAACAAGACGGAAACAGTATGGAATCCTTGTCGATGCTTCTGCAAGTCGTTAAAGACTACAAAGTACAAGTATTCTTCAGCTTTGAATCTGGAGAAGAGACGACATTCAGCAGCATGGCTACCGCAGGCATCGATAAATATATTGATAAATGCGCGGTATTAACTCGCAAGGACTACAGCGAATTCGCCATTCCAAGTGCTCCGAATTTCACCATCATTCCGAAAGAGAAATCGGGTGTCGTGATCGACAGTCGTATGCTCCAGACGGAGAATGGTGTGGAGCTTTCCAAGGAGAAAGAAGACATTCTGAAGCTGTGGATTGAAGGCGTTTATGTGGGTGCGTCTTATGTATCTGCCGGAATTGTGGCTGCATATCAGTGCCCTGAGTATCTACGAGGTGCATTCAAAACCGTGAACCGGGATTATCCAGGTGTGCGTTTTGATATTGAAGCAGGCGATAACAGTCTGCGTGTAGTGACTACGATGACCAAAGAAATCTCCGGATTCACGAACACCATCAAGGATTCGATTAACCGGAAAAACTTTGGATTTATTTTCTCATCGGAAAATGCCCAAATCCAGGATAGCGACATCAAGCGAATCACGGTATACAAAGCGAGAAGCATGGCGATGTCCGAAGATGGCTTTGATTCCTTGTATAAAACACTCGTAAGTACTTACATTGAGCGCTTGCTCCGTTTCCAGACGGGTGATTTCAAGCATGAAAATATCGTCAAATTCTTCAGCAACAATCCGAGCAGTCAGAAGAGCCGGTGGCTGGGAACCCGAGGGTCGATCAATTCGATCATTCAGGAGGGTGACGACATGAGCTTTATCATCGATGAGAAGAGCAATATGTGCCACATTGATCTGGTATTCAACGGCAACGTGAAGAACCTGGAGGTCATGATTACCAAAGGCACCAGTGCGATGAAAGTGTAAGAGGCTGGAGTAGTTACAAGTTTTTAATATTGAATATAATTCTTCAAACAACGAATTATAGACATTTATTTTGGTGTTAGAGGCAGCCTTTATTGGCTGACCTTATACATATATTCCGGCACCTCTCCCAGATGGAGAGCATGCCGGGCACATTGTTTTCTAATCTTAAGGAGGTTTTTATTAATGGGTTTTGTATTGAAAGTAGAAGGCGCAGAAACAATCGAATTGGGAATGGATAATATCCAAACCGTAGTGTATGACACAGATACGCCAGATGATTCCAACGCTAGATCCACAGATGTAGGTGCAACACTTCGCATCAGTGGCAAAATTATTACAGCAACAGACGGTGACAATGCAGATGACACGATGAAACTTGCTCTGTGGTCCCTCGTTCCAGCTGAAAAAGCAGATTGCTACCGTAAAGTAACCCTGGAAGTGGTTGCAGCGGATCAAGTGGTACGCAAAATTTACATGCCTAATGCGTTCGTTGTGGATTACACAGAGCGTTTCGGAGATACCGAAGGCGTGGGTGAATTCAGCTTGTTCATCAAACAGAAAAAAGACAAAACTGAATTCACTAAAATCGAAGGCGGCTTCCCGGTATAAAAGGGTGCAACTAATGTTCCGGGTCAGTCATGACTGGCCCAGAATAACGCTATCATGTTAAGGGGCCCTAGTGCCCCTTAATCTTTATTTACGCCCGAATATGGCAGGGAGGCAGGAATGCATACGATGAAAGATTATTATGCCGTGCTTGGTGTGGAACGTGAAGCTTCTCCGGAACAGATCAAGAAGGCTTATCGTCAATTGGCGAAGAAATTCCACCCGGATGTTAATGGGGGAGATCCACAGGCAGAAGCGCGTTTCAAAC
This sequence comes from Paenibacillus sp. AGC31, assembly GCF_057334655.1. Classification (NCBI taxonomy): domain Bacteria; kingdom Bacillati; phylum Bacillota; class Bacilli; order Caryophanales; family Paenibacillaceae; genus Paenibacillus; species Paenibacillus sp. AGC31. The sequence goes on along the minus strand of NZ_JBHFJH010000001.1, from coordinate 148,287 downwards.
AAGTACATGAGGCCTACAGCACACTCGGAAATCCCGAGTTAAGGGCAGCATACAATCAACAACCTCGATCTACAGGGAATCCAGGAGGGGCAAAAGGAGCAACATCCAGTACGAATACCGAGAAGGTATGGTCTGATCCATCACGAATGCAGGAACAGTTTGAACAATTTTTTGGCTATAGCCCCAAAGGCAAGGAAAGCTCAAACAGTGGCAAACCCGATCCCAATAAAGGAATGGATATGTCCGCCATGTTTGACCGATATTTCGGAGTTCGAAAAAAGTAAGCCGGTGGCCTGTAATGGATCGTGCCGGTTCAGGCGGAGGTTATGGAAGTGAGACGAGGAAGGTCGGTAATGACGATAGGGCTTGACGCATGCGTCGCCATGATTTCGTTAGCCGTGCTGTATTACATATTCATCATTAACCGGGACATCAGTGCCCAGTGGATAACTGGAATTATTGTAGTTCTCTCCGGGGGAGCATACCTATTTTTTAAATACATACCTGCCACCAAGGGGGAAAAGAAGAAGCTGTCTTCACGTGTTGTGAAACTCGTGCTGTTGGACGACGATGGTACAAGTGTGAAGGAATGGTACATTCAGGGTGAGACGAGTGTATTGATCGGAAAAAGTTCGAAGAACAGTGAGGCGGACATTGATCTGTCCGATACTCCATATGCCTCCCTCATCAGTCCGCAACATGCTGTGCTGAACAAAGCCTCGGGCCAATGGTTTATCGAGGATATTGACTCGGCTAGCGGCGTAGGTGTTCGTAAGGGAAATCAAAGCAGATCATCCAAATTGGAAATCGAAGAACCCAGCCTGATTGAGGCAGGGGACTTAATTTATATTGCCAATACCCGAATTTTGGTGAAATAACGTTGGCGTACCATTATACAAGCTTACGGGGGAATGAAAAGAAATGAGTCTGACAAGATGTGGAAACGGACATATGTTCAGTACGAGACGGCACGGAAACACGTGTCCATATTGCAATCTGGCCGTCGAGTCACCGGCCTCCGGCAATAGTGAAGCAGCGGGAGCAGTCCCACGCGCGCCTCGCACAGCAGAGGATGACAGAACGATGCCATACCTGGGAGAAACGACAGGAATTGAACCGGTAACGGGATGGATGGTGTGTATCGAAGGTCCGCAGATGGGCCAGGATTATCGGATTATGGCTGAAAAGAACTTTATTGGACGTTCGGAAGAGATGCATGTTCGAATCCTTGGGGATAACACGATTTCTAGGCGTAATCATGCAGTGATTGTATATGATCCCAAAAAACGGAATTTCTATCTGCTGCCCGGCGATGCTTCCGGCCTTGCTTATCACAACAATGAAGCGGTCTATTCTCCGGTGGAACTGGCTGCCTACGACGTCATTCAATTGGGTCGCAGCAAATTCATTTTCATCCCATTATGTGGTGTGCATTTTGAATGGGAGCAACAGTGAATACCTTTATGATCTTGTGGCACGACAAGGAGCTAACGCCTTATTGGGTTCTGGTAGCAGGCTGTTTGTCGATCTGGTTGTTGTTATTCGTCCGAAGCCGGATTCCGGTAAGGCAACGTGACGATAGGCCAGTGGGTGTTCAGATCGGGAATGGACAGACCATTGGTGCTCGCAGTGAGCAGGATGATTATTTTGCCTGTGCCGTGGAGCCATATGGTGTACTTGCGGTACTTGCCGATGGAATTAGCGGCTTATCTGGTGGGAAAGTAGCCAGTACAACTGCTGTAGAAACATTTATCCGTGAGTTTGAAGCGTTGGAGCGGTTTCCTGATCCGGCGGAGTTTTGGGATGCTTCTTCCCATGCGGCAAATCAGGCGATTCTTCGCAATTTACTTGGCGTTCCTGGAGGAACAACGTTGGTATCAGCCATGATCAAGGGCAGGGAGCTGTACTGGGGCGCAGTAGGGGACAGCATTTTGGCCGTGTTTCGCAAAGGTGAGCTACTTGCTATCAATCATAAACATACGCTGGAAACTCAACTCGAAGAACAGTATATGTCTGGAGAAATATCGGAGCAAGAGGCGTTGGATAATCCGCAGCGCAAAAGGCTGGTCAACTATTTGGGGTACGACCATTTTAAACAAATGGAAATCGCGGACGAGCCGTTTGCACTGCAACCGGCGGACAAGATTGTGTTATGCAGTGACGGGGTATACAACTCTCTTACTGAGATGGAACTGGAAACTATACTGGCGAAAGACATGTCGCCATTTGATGCAGCCCAGACCATCATTGATCTGATTGAAGAAAAACAGCTCGTGCATCAGGATAATGCCACGATTATCATTTTGGAGCAAGGATGGTAACGGATCAGGCAACGCACAGGGAAGGGAAATGGGGAGACGGATGAGGAAGGAGAACAGTGAATTCAAGACGGCTTTTGTCTCGGAAGCGGGATCTTTCCTGAAAAATCGGGATTTCTACGGCTGCGTTGAGCTGGAAGATTGGGCCTGTTATGTCATTGCAGATGGTTTGGATACGGATACGGAAGTGAATAGCGCACAGATCACAGTACAGACCATTCTGGAATCCTTTCTGGAAAAGCCAACCATGTCCAAACGCAGACTAACAGAGTATATCAAGATTGCACATGAATGGCTTCAGTATGAAAGTCGCCGAGTCAGGCTCAAAGCGGGATTCGTCATTGTCGTGACAGACTATACACGTATGGTGTGGGCATCTGCCGGACACAGCCGGTTGTATCATTTCCGTGGAAATCGGCTTGCATTAAAAAGCAAGGATCATAGCGTTGCTGTCCAGTTGGCAGCCGAAGGCCAGATTGCAGAGGATCGTGTGGATCAGCACGATGAACGCGGCAATCTGTACGAATACGCGGGCAAACCTGGCATGATCAGGCCGTATGTATCGGATAAGATCAAGCTGGCCGATGGCGATGTACTTGTGCTCTGCACCCCTGGATTATGGGAAGGGGTTCAGGATGCCGAGATGATCGATGCGGTTGAAGGTGCCAATGACCCGCAGACGCTGGCGGATACGCTTGAAGAAGTGATGCTTAGCAAGCAGCGTGCCCGTATCGAGAATTATAGTGCGGCAGCCTTATATGTGAACAAGATTTTTCATGAAGAGCCCAAGAACCGTAAGAAATGGATTAAGCGGATTGCCATCATGCTGGTTATGCTCCTGATTTTTGGTGGAGCCGGCATATTCTACGCGGTGAAAAGTGCAGCGAAAAAAGCTGAATTGGCCGTAGATATGCTGCAATATGAACAGACCGCAGACCAGTACGTCAAGGAACAAGAGTATGGCAAGGCGGTCTCGGACTACAGCTTGGCGCGCAACAATTCCATCAAAATCAAGGACCCGATACATAAAAAGCTGTTGACTGCGAAAATGGCTGCTGCTCAGACGCTGGTTGATGGGGAAGCTCACCTGAAAGAAGGCGACATTACCAAAGCAACCGCGAGTTACACCAAAGCATTGGAATTGTCTGAATCCTATAGCATGTTCAACCGGGAAGTTATTCAGGAGCGCCTGGAGCAGATGACCACCTTCCAGCAAGTGCAAGACTGGATCACCGAGGGCGATCTGAAACTCCAGAACGGAGATTACAGTGGAGCGATCATTTTGTATAAAAGGGCCAGAACAGCCGCGACGGAGACAGCTTACAAGGATGCGCTGAAGGAAATTGCTACTCAACTGGAGACGGCCGAGACCAAACGTGCAGATATCAAGCGGCAATCCCGACAGCTTCAAGCAGATACGCTGGAACAGAAGGGTGACCGCTTCAATGAAGCCGGAGACTATAGTGGGGCCATGGATGCTTATGCTTCGGCACAGGAAATTTATCAGGAGATCGATATGTTGGAACGCGTGCTGGCCATGGAGCGGAAAATTAACAAGCTGGATGAGAAATTGAACCCACCTGTACCGGCGGCTGATCTTACGCAGGATACGGCAGGATTAGATACAGCAAATACATCGGGTATGACCTCGGATATGACCGGGAGTACCGGAAGTATGAGCGCAGGCAATACAGTGGGGGATGGTTCTTCCACTGATAATGTCACCTCGGCTGGAAGTGGCAGTGTGGATACTTCTGGCTCAGGTGCTTCTGCTGGAAAAACGACAAGTAATGCTAGCAGTAATTCAGCCTCCAAGGCTGATGGAAGCACCGACACCACGGAAGCTGACGTGAACGAACAGGAGTCATCGGAAGGAGGAGATTCATGATGAAAGACATGATTCGTGACCGTCTTAACAAGATGGAGGATCTCGAACAACGCCGCATGCTCAAAGATCTCATGACAGGCGTTTTTCTTAATCTTGTGGAGTATCAAGAGACGCTGAACAAGCAGATTGAGCAACGTGTTTTTGATGAGGTGTTGCCACAGGAGGAACGTCATGATGTATATGTCACATTATGCGCGCGGGAAGATCTGGACCCTATTCATGAATTTCTGTACCCGATCATTCCTGAGGATGCTGAACCACAGACCGTCTATTTGAGTGAGGCCTCAGAGGCACTGGCACGTCAGGAAGAGATGAAATTGTTCACATTCTACATGGAATGCGGGCAACAGGAACTCCAATCTCTGCTGAAAAGTAATCGGACATTTCGCGGGGAGATTGTAACGAGTGAAGGCAGACATGCCATAACGGTTCGGTTGAAATCAAGTACAGCGTATATCTCCAAAGTGGAAGAATTGTACCGGGTCTTTCGTAAAAACAGCCTACCATGGAAATCGATCAATGCACCTTATGTGTTCAAATTCGTTGATTGTGTTCTAGTAGGTTCTGACGATGGAGAGGCATGGGACAAACAACATACGGTCAAGGAGCTTTCCATCCATCTAGAGGAGTTCGAGTCTTATAAAAGAACCAATATGATTCCACTGTGGAACATCCAGAAGCTTGATATGAAAACGGGTGGATTCCCTGTTCCGGCATCAGACCGAATCAATTATGAACATGTGTTGCCACTCCGCAAAACCGGAACGGAACACGGATATCTGGTCGATGGAGATGAATCGCATATTCGGTATATCAAAAGATCGGAAGAAGATATCACGATCGTATCTCCGCTGGAAAAATCTGATTCATGGACGGTGCTGAAAATAGCTGGTCCTGTCGCAACCCGCATTGGCAGAATGGACTATCCGCTGTTTTCCAACAACAAACGGGAAGGGTTTGCCGGTAAATATGCGCGTCAGGAAGGGCGTTCTGTGCGGTCCAAAGGGGAGATTGCCCGCATGGTTCACGCTTTTCAGGCAGCAGAGGGGTTGGAACTGGAAGATGTACAAGTGGTGGCGCCAGGACCTGCTTTGGGAGTCACGTACCCACTTAATGCATTTGTTAGCGACCATGTCCGTGTTGAGACAGATAAACATCGAATGATTTTAAGGTTCAGCAGACACGGGAAGCAGCCGGGACAGGCTATTTTTCTGGATGATCTGCTGAGCTTTCTGGTATCCGAAATCCAGCTGGCTTTCCCCGAATACTGCTGCGAAGGGGAATGGGTGTGAGTACAGCATGAATTACATCTGGGATCTGATTATACGAGCCAAACGTAATGGAACCGATCTGCGCGACGTAACCTTTGTGCCAGCACGTGTATATTCGCCTTATATGGAACTTAGTCAGACAAACCTGAATGCTTCAGGCGTGGAAGGCACGGTTGAAGTCAATCCGTATTATCGCTTCTTTGATATTTTCCGGGACCTCTTCGATATCAATAATGAAGAGCAGGTGGAGTTGCGGGAAGCGCTCTTTGATCTGGTTATTCATTTTCTGGCGGATATGGATTTGATGCAGGGTATGAACAAGAGGGAGTATTATATTCGCTTCATTCTGAAGGATATGCATTCGGGTGTATACGGGGATCGGGTTAGGCGGCGACTGGAGCTGTTCGGGCAGGAGGAGCAGGAAGTGATCGCCTGCAATATGCTCCGTTTGTATGATACGGGAGAGGCGGTTCATCTGCTGAGGGATACCCTTGTACGAATGTTCCCGCGTTCAACCCTTTATGCCAATTGTGAGGAGAAGGATGAATTGCTTTTGTATATTGGTCAGGTAGAACGTACGGAAGCGAAGGAGAAGCTGGAACTGATTCTTGAGCTCTTTCTGCCGGTACGTTTCGACACGGAAATATACTGGGGGCATCATTTTGGCATTCTGGATGTGGACTATACGATGATACAGGACGGGATTGCCCTATATTAAGCAGTACCAGCAGTTGTAAGGAGGAAGTATAGATGAACGGCTATTCATACCGATTGTATCCTGACGCCACGAGCAGGGAACGTTCCAGAGGAACCATGCGTTATACGCGTGAAGAATTGATGGACATGACCACATTCCAATTACGGAACATTTGCTACAAGGAACGGTTAATTGAGGGATTGGGCCCTCGGACGGAACGGGAAGAACTGATTCGGATTATTTTGAAATTTCTGGGGGCGGACGATGTATTGTGGATCGATCAGTCTGTTGATGGCGGATTCGAGCGTATACAAAAGGCTATCTCTCGGCATATGACAGCCCCCATGAGCAGTGATGGAGGCATTAGTGTGCCTGCGCGACTGATTCTGTACGAAGGATTGAACGTGGACAAGCTGGATCGATATGTGGTCACGGCACCGGGGGGACTAACCGAATCCAACGTACTTTTAGTCAATGAGAGCATGGAGCTGTGTGGCATCTTCAACCTGGTTAAGGACGACTCCGTATCGGGAACCTTTTATTTGACGGCAGGAAGTGGGTCGACCTGGAAGAAATCGGGCAACAGACAGTACAGTCTCCTCTTTTTCCGAAAACGCGACTCGGAGTATCTATATCAGACCTATTATTCCAGCAGACCGCTTCCACCGGTTCATATTCAATATACTCAAATCCCACTGGCAGATCTGGACATCCGGGAGCTTGAACCGACAGAAGCAGTGCTTGCAATTGATTTTGGCACCTCCAATACGACGGCAGGCGCCTATTTGCATAACGGTTATATTCAGGCGCCAAGTAGCCAGGATTTGCTGAATGGACGAGTCCGTATGGATGCCATTAACTATGTTGCTTTTCCCGACCCTACATACAAAGATACGGACTGGATCGAGGTCCTGCCTACGGCAATCGGTGTGGCGGAGTGTTTGGATCCAGCGAACATTCGTTACGAGTTCGGCTATGAAGCGTTGCGAAGCATGCGTCGGGGAGGGTACAGCAGCCGGGCGAGTGTCTTCCGCAGTATGAAGCGCTGGGTGAACAATTACAACAAAATGGAAGAAATCGTCGATGTTCATGGCAATGCGGCCATGGTGTCTCGTATGGATCTGCTGCGTGCGTACATGAATTACATCATCCGAACGGCAGAGCATCAGTTCAAGTGCAAGTTTCGCCATGTGCATTTTACGAGTCCCGTGAAGATGAAAATACAGTTTTTGCAGATGTTCGGAGAGATGCTTCCGGATTATCGGATTGAGCAGGCGTATGCGCTGGATGAGGGAATGGCTGTGCTCTATAACACCCTTGCTGACGGCATGGAACGTGGTGCTTTCATGGAAGGGCAGACGTATCATGCGCTCGTGATTGATTGTGGCGGTGGAACGACGGATTTATCTTCCTGTGCCTTTACGATCGAGGATGGACATATGGCGTACAAGCTCGATATCCATACGACCTACGAAAATGGGGATACGAACTTCGGAGGTCACAACATTACCTATCGTATTATGCAATTCATGAAAATTGTATTCGCCGACTATTATAGCGGACGCCGTCAGGTGACGGATATTGATAGCCTGATTGAGGCACCTGGTGCGGATGTGTTCCGTCAGGTGGACGAAGAGGGTGTGAAGTCCGTTTATCAGAAGCTAGAGCAGCGCTATGAGGAGGCAGAACACATCATCCCGACTGCGTTTGCGCGCCGAGAGAACCGTTCACGGGACGAGTATTTGCGGGTAAGAGGAAACTTCTACTTCCTGTGGGAAATCGCAGAAGAGATGAAGCAACAATTTTTCCGCAAAACCGGCATCTTGCGTAACCGATTCCACTCGGAGATGGAGGGCGACGGGGACAGTGATCTGCAGATCACCACCATGGAGCGTTGGTTCCTCTCGGTAGAACGGAATGGGGAGTTGAAGGATGAATATGAGTTCCCCGACGTGGTGTTCAATATCAAGGAAATTACCCAGCTGATTAAGGCCGATATCTATGAGGTGGTTCGCAAGTTTTTGGATGATTTCTATCGGCAAGGGCGGATGAACCAGTACTCGATTATCAAGTTGACAGGTCAGTCCTGTCGCATTGATGTATTTCGGGAAGCATTGAAAGAGTTCGTTCCAGGCAGAAGCATTGAGTTTCGGCAAAAACCTGCGGAAGGGCGTGTGCCTGATCTTAAACTTGCCTGCCTTCGAGGGGCGATTCGTTATCTGAGTGCCCGCAAAACGGGAAGCGTTCAAGCCGACATCACGCATGATGCCGCTGTAATTCCGTATACCGTAAGTGCCTACACGCATAATGGACGTGAAAAAATGCTGATCAGCAGTCTGGATCGTAGTGATGGCATTCCGGGTAGTATTTCCCGTCCATTCGAGACGGCAGAAGTGGAGTTGTACCTTAGCGGAAGCGATGGTCAGCTGAGACAGAAATTCGTCTATGCCAACCGTCCGGATTTCTATAAAGAGGTGCTTTATGAAGACATTCGGGATCGATACGGAGATAAAATTCCGCAGGATGATACGGATTCCATCGTGAATGGAGAGACGAAGTTTTTTGTCTTTCCGGATGATCGTCATTGGGGCTTCCATGTGTTGCCTGTAGCTCGTCGAAATGAACGGCTGTATCTGGGATCGCAGAAGCTGCTTCCGTTTGAAACAGACTTGTCGGAACTGGACTTCTTTGACGGAATGAAGTGAGGACCACGAACAGAAAGGGGGAACACCGCTCATGTTCACATATTCGTATCCGCATTTTAACAAGGGAAGAATTCTGAAAACATCCATGTTGGAGGGACTACGCGATTTCCCCAGAGACTACATCGAACTGTACTATCGCGGTTATGCAGATGGCATTCTTGCAGGTGCAGAGGTAGACGTGTTCCCGGACAAGCTGGTTGTTGCTCCTGGGATGGTGCTGCATAAAGGAAGGCTTTATATGCTGACAGAACCTATGGAACTGGCATACCAAGCTACCGGCCGGGTCAATGTGCTGAAGCTTCGGTTTACCGCGGAGGAGACCGTGAGTGACATGACGATAAGCCATTCGGAACTGCTCTTGGATGAAGAGGCAACGTGCACATCGAGAGAGTTGGAGCTGGCTCGATTCAAGCTGAAGGAAGGGGCGCGGCTGCGGCGGGACTATCAGACCTTTGCCGACTTGGCAACGGAGTTCAATACGCTACATGTCATTCATGTTCCTTATGCAGCCGAGGGGGCGAGCACCTTATCCCCTGTTGTCATGAAGGATTATGCCGAGAGGTTGCTTCGAACGGGGACCTCTGATCCCCAGGATCTGGTCTTCGCCATGATGTGTCTCAATGAAGGAACGGTTGCACGTAGCGTCATTTTGCATCACATTGCCAGTCGATTGGGACTGGAGTACAGAGAATACGATCATGCGCAGATTCATCGATATCTGGATCGCATACTGGCGAATGCAGGTCGGGGAACGGGACGTTCGGGTATGCCGGTGGGCGGACCACATCGTATGATTGTGGATTGAAATTTTCAAGAGAATGGGAGGATGGAATTCGTTTATGGAACATATGGATCGCAAAATCATCCCGATGTTATATGGCAAAACATTGAACGGTGAACCTCATCAGGGAACAGAGACCAGAGATGTTGAAGCCTCTGCTGAATCAAGGGAAGTTAAACCATTCGAGCCAATAACCATGATACACCTTGAACAGGAAACGATACATCTGAGAAGAACGGAGCTATACGAGGGAAAGGTTACAGTATCTCTTCCCCGCACATTTCGTTTGGTGACAGAAAGAGAAGCTCAGTTAAAATATCCGTCGTCCCATCGTCCTGAATTGATCTATACCAATGATTCGGGAACGATCAACTTTACGTTCAAGACATTGGATCATCGTCTTGCTCCGGAAGAGTTGAATTCCTTTACGGAATCGATGGCTGACGTGATTCGTGCAACTCAACCTGTACGAGAATGGAAAAAACACGGTGTTCGAGTGACGGATGCTGGTCTTTCCACGGGTTACTGCCAATTCGCTGTTCAGGGGTTGAATGATCAAATTTATAACCATATGGTGTTCACCATTTTAAATCAGAAAGTTCTTGTTTATGGCTTTAACTGTACGGACGATGAGAAGAAAAATTGGATGGAACCCGGTGGTACATTTCTGGATACACTCATTGTCGAAATGAATTAGAGAGGAGCTGAGTCCATGAGCCTGACGTATGAAAACCTGATTATTGAACCTTATGAACTAGTACATCTGCAAGAATTGACAATCCGCAAAAAGATGAATGAGCACACCCGCCTTGTTTTCAAAGGTATGGTATCCGAGGAATGGAAAGATCGTTATGTGGATGTTACGGATAAGAATACTCCGATTGAAGTGTGGCAAAAGGACGAGGAGGGGAACAAAAGTCCGCTATTCAAAGGCATTCCTTTATCTGTAGAAGTGCAGGTTGTGAGGGGCGTATATACGCTCCAAGTTGAAGCAATCTCACATACGTACCTGATGGATGTCAAAAAGCGAACACGTACGTTTCAAAACATCCAGATGACGCTCCCTGAATTGTTAAAGGAGCTGGATCAGGATTATCCGGGACTAGACGTGATCGATGAGGGGACCGGGGGAGCCAAGATTGGCAAGGTTGCCGTGCAATATCAGGAAACAGACTGGGCATTTCTCAGAAGGCTGGCTTCTAGATTTCATACGAGTCTGATGCCTGCGGCTCAATTCGACAGCCCCAAATTTTATTTCGGCGTATATGAGCATGGTAACTCGATCGAGCTGGATAATACACGTTATACCGTCCACAAAAATATGACTCCGTTCATGTACTTCACGGAGAACGAGACCGTTAATGTGAATGAAAGTGACTTCATTGTATACGAAGTGGAGACAGATCAAGTTATGGAACTGGGACACCATATCTCATTCCGAGGCAGAAGTCTGTATCTTACGGAAGCTTATACGGAACTTGCCGGAGGTATTTTAAAGCATAAATATGTGCTAAGTCTTCACAAAGGATTGCGACAGAAGACGTACTACAATCCGCTGATTGCTGGAAGCTCATTAATGGGACGTGTTATCGGTGTACATGGTGGGCAGGTTCAGGTGCATCTTGATTGTGATGATAAACAAGGGACGGAAGATGCACTGTGGCTGTTGTATCAATCTCCGTATATTGCAGAGGGAGAGACCGGCTGGTATGTCATGCCCGAAATTGGTGACCCAATAGCTGTATATTTTCCAACGATGTATGAGGAAGACGCTTACGCCACAGGTGCTCCACGACTGGATAACAAGTCGACATCCACCAACAAGCTGAACAATCCCGATCATAAAATTTTTCGCACTCCTCATGGGAAAGAGATACGTCTTACTCCAGACGCTGTAATCATTAGCGGCAAAGAAGGAGAGGTCTATATTCGACTTAGTGGAAATGAAGGTATTCATATTGCAGGTAGTCAGCAGGTAAGTATGTCAGCAGGAGGGAGCATTTCGTTAAAAGCAGGAAAGAAAATTACATTATCTGCAGGATCAGAACTTCTTCTTGAAGGAGGAGGAGGGAAAATAAGGCTTGATGGTCAGGCTCAAATGAGCGGGACAGAAGTGAAATCTAATTAACGTTGGAAGGAGGAAAGTCAGTGAGCCGGAAGGAATCACTACTGCACTTTTATACGAATCAAGTGGAGCCTGAACGAATCAGGCTGATGGCTGACCTTCAACATACATTAAACAGCCAATTCTCAATGTTGACTACGGAGTTCCTAAGATATTTCGAGGAATTAACTAGTAAAATAAGGCACAGTCAACGGATTGGTGCCAAAGGGAATGTTGCTTACATCCAATATTCTTTGTTGCGGACAGAAGTCGCTACGGGAGCGATGCATTATCTTGCCGAAGCCAGTGATATGTCATGGCTTCTCGACAGAGACCCTATACAGGCAATATATGATGCCAAGTGGGCCTTTGATTGTTTGGAACGGATGCTTGATCGTTTGAAGAAGACACTTCCTGATTATCAGGGGATGATCTCGATGGTTGAACTGGATCGAATACGACTTCAAGAGGTAACTTTGGTTCATCGCTATGTTATTTATTTTATTCGTCAATGTTTCCATCAGCTCCTTGATTCCCAACTGATATCGGATATGCAGGTGGAGCCCGAATTTGAGATTCGTGTAGGGGAGTATTTGGATACCAGTGAATGTGTGTATCGCCTTGATCAACGAGAACGGAACCTGGAAGACATCGGCAGGGAGCTTGAGGAGGGTGATGGTTTGGGTGGGATGTATGCGGACTATCACGATCTGGACATGGAAGAGATGATATGCAGCGATTTAGACTTCCGGTATAGCAGGTTTAATGACATCAGATTAAAATCAACAGATTTTGAACGTTGTGTCTTGGTAGGCACACGTTGGCATAACTGTGATATGAGAGATACCAATTTTGCTGACAGTCTACTATACGGTGCTGACTTCAATGGATGTTCACTGGAGAGGGCTATCTTCAGGGGCATTTCTGGGGAAGAAGGGCATCCTGATGGTCGAATACAGGGTCCTGGGTACTCAGGTATCAACTTCGAGAATGCGAACTTAACCGGAGCAGATTTCAGGGGAGCGCTACTCCGTGGAGCTATATTTCGTAGAGCAAACCTAACCAACGTGTTATGGGATGGGGCAGATCTGGAAGGTGCGATATTTGAGGAGTCGGTGAAGGAGGAATCGCCATGCGATACTTTAGGCTGATGCAGGATACCAGATGGACAAATCGTGTAGAGACAGAAGCGGTTGGTGAAGTAAAGCGTCGAGAGTGGAATGCTTCTTTTCAGGAGGGGAGTAGTAATCACACCGCAATTAACCTTTCAATCAAAAGCAGACCTAATGTAGATTACACCGATTATTTGGAGCGCCCTGTACCTCTGGTATCGGATCGAATGCTGGAAGTATTTACGTTGTACCATCCCGGCTTAATTCGCAGGGCAGCAGTGTTGACGGACAAAGCACGTATGTCCCAGGAGACCTATTGGGCTATTTATCCAACGGCAATGGATGTGCTCTCTCCCCAAACGGAACGTCATATGGACGGCAGTCTGAAACAGATTGTTCTGGATCGAGGTAAGGCTGAACTTCTTCCTTTGTTTCAATTAAAGGAACCTCGTGAATCTGTCATCATCGTTAATCTAGCTTTGGCTGAGAGTCTGCTGCGCCGGGATTTTTCCGGGATTCAGTTAGTCCGTCTGGAGCAGGAACAGACAATATAGAGAGGAGAGAGGCGAAATGGCACAAGGTAATCAAGAGAGTGAGATCAGTCTTCAATCTGCAACAGGAGATTCCAAGAGTTATGTGGTTGCCGGAGCGATTCTGCATTGCAGTTGTGGTACACAGCGTACCCGATTAAAGATTCCATTTAGTCATGGCGTTTACATCAAAGGCAAGGCTCAGTTGACAGTTGAAGATTATGTACCTGGAGTCCATATTGGATCATTTGGGAATTGCTCCAATATGGAGAATCCAGCTGTATCCAACAGTATGATGGTGGATATCTATGGAGTGAAGAAAGCACCGTGTGTACCTGTATTGACTATGCCTTGGCTACATGGCAAAGGAGATGCCAAGGTGGAAGGGAAAGCTGCTCTACTTGGTCACTGTACGCATAAGTGTCTGTATGGTGGAGATATCGTCATCGAGGATGACGGACAGCAGCTGGATTTTTGAGATGAGCGAATCAAAGAAAAAGGTACAGGAACGCATCGGATACGAACAACTCCGTTTATATTGGCCGTATAAAGTGCAATGGTTGGAAGAAATCCGAATTACCCGACAGATTAATGAGCATGCGAAGTTATATATTAGCGGCGTTATACCGGAGGAAGATGGACCAGGCATCCTTCATGTCCAGGCTGAAGGAGAACCGATTGTACTAAGACAGCTAGATGAAATGGGGAAATCTGTAAGGCGTCTGTTTCATGGCGTGATGACCTCATTAACTATACATTTAGTTGGTGGTATATACCGATTCGAGCTAGAGGCCATATCGAATACATATCAGCTGGACATTGAAATTTCCGAGCGAGCATTCCAGAACAGGGCGATGTCCTATGGAGAATTAGTTAAATACGTGATGAAGGCGTATACCTACTCGGATGTAATTGATAATGTCACAGAGAATACCCAATTGGGAGAACTTGTTTTACAATATAGAGAAACCGACTGGATGTTTCTGAGACGTTTGGCTTCCCGGTTTGGTACCGTACTGGTGCCTGAGGCGACAGCGGCTTCACCTAAATTGTTCTTCGGGTTACCCATGGGCAAGTTGTGGAAATGGCCTCTGGATCGTCCATATCATGTCAAGAAAGAAATGGGCCATCTGAATTGGCAGGGGGATGAGCAGCATCGGTATATGATGCAGGATCCCAAAGGTACACAGGGGGCGCTCATATATACGATGGAGTGTTATGAAACCTATGTTTTGGGTGATAAAGTCGAACTGCCTGATGGGAAAGAATTAACGGTAACTCAAGCGGAATCCCGATTGGAATCCGGATTGCTTATGACTACATATCGTATGATGTTAGAAGATCATATTCGGGTTCCACGATCCGATCTTCTGGATCTCATTGGCCTCTCCTTGTACGGTGAAGTAATCCGCATTATTGGTGATCGTGTACAGATGGAACTGTATATCGAAGATGGTCCGATTAAAACAGAATCTTCCTGTCCATATCCTTTATCGACATCTTACGTCGCCGAAGGTCACAGCGGACTCTACCTGATGCCAGAGATTGGTGACACGGTGGAACTATACATTCCCGGAAGTCGCGAGTCCAAGGCTTATATTCGTCATGCAGTGCCCGAAAGCAAGCGTTCGGTTTCCGGTGGAACGCAACACAAACTGTGGGGCCATCCTGACGGACCATCTATTGGTATGTCATCGGATGAGGTGACCGTACAGGCTGGAGCTGGATTGGTCATCACACTGAATGACCAGGGTGTAATGATGCAGAGTGCAGGTAACATCTCGATTCAGGGTGGCAGTCTATCACTTAAAGCAGGTCAGATTAAAGCTACCGCTCCTGAAGCAATTTGGCTTCTTGGCGGAGGAAGCAGCTTTATATTGGATGGACAAGCTGATGTTCGTGCTGGACTACTTCAACAAGAAGGCAGCCATAAGGCACCGGTCGTGGTAGCTGATTTGCCGCCGGAGCCGGAGCCGCCCCTTATTCCGCTTGAACAATATGAGGCAGCTCAAGCAGCAGCTGCAGCCGAAGCAGCTGCTATGCAGCCTTCCGTGGTTAACATGAAGGAGGTCTCCCTGTTTGGTGCAGCGGTTGCCATGGCGGGCATGATCCCCGTTTTGGGTATGCTTGGAGGTGCACCAGCCATTGCGGCACAGGCCGTTGTCGTTGGCGCTGCAGCAATCGGCTTGATCGGGAACATCCCAAGTGTAGGATCCTTTAAGCCTTCGGCCCTACAACTTCTGAATCATCTGAATGGTGATTTCGTGGGCAAGATGCAGCAAGAAGAGGCTTATAAGCACCAATTATTTGGTAAAGTTGTCTCAGCAGCACGAGAGTTAAGCACGGCTACTTCCTTTATGGATTTTGTGAAGAAACTGCATCAGCAGGAAAAGGAAATTAGCCAGATGTATTATCAGATTCCAGGCAATACGAGGGAGCATTGGGCTCATCAACAGGTTGACCAAGAGTTGAAGGAAGCACTCGTGTATTATGGGGATGTGAAGCAGAATGACATTAAATATGAACTCTTTTTTGGCCCTTATCATAACGGCATTGCTCGAGATATCGGAAGAATAGACATCACCGCCGAGGAAATGGGTGACTATAATTACTGGCAGAAACAGAATCTGACGGTAGAACAGAAGAAGTATCTTGCCCGGCGAATTATGGCTCCCATGAGCGAAGAAGAATTATCTACCCTGATGGGTGAATTCGAGCAACACGAGATGACTATGAAAGGATTGGACGGGGAGTTCAATGGATTTACGGGCAGAGTAAGCACGAAAAAGGGTTCTTCAGGTGTACCCGAACCCTCAGACCATCCAGGAACAACAGGTTCTCCAAGTGCTGCTTCTAAAGGAACAACGACGACAGACAAACCGGCTACAAGTAGAACAAAGACATTTGTGAAAAAGTCAAAAGATGTGATGGTTAAAGCCGTCAGCGATTATTATAAAGCGAACCAGGTCATCCGGTTTCAGCCTTGGGGCAACTTGGGAAGAAACAAGCCCAAAGAGTCGGGGACTGCCGGGGAAGTGGGTTCTGGAGGGAAAACAAGCTCGAACGCTGGGAATAAGTCAAGCGACGGGGCAGGAACAAGTTCCTCCAGCAATGGCAAGAAACCGAATCAGACCCCGAGCAGCAGTAAGAAGTCGCAATCGTCAGGTGAAACGGATGCTACTGCATCGAGTCCAGGTACAGGGAAGAAGTCTGGCGACGGTGAAGGCACAAACTCACCAAGCAGTGGCAAGAAAACGGGTCAGACACCGAATACTAGTAAGAAGTCCAAATCATCGGGTGAAACGGATAGTACGGGTTCAAGTTCAGGTACAGGGAAGAAGCCTGGCGATGGTGAAGAAACAGGGCCATCAAGTGGTGGAAAGATAGAGGATCCAACTCCGAATACCAGTAAGAAGACCCAAACATCCGGAGAACCGGATACTGCAGGATCAAATACAGGTACAGGGAAAAAGTCGAGCGAGGGTGAAGGAACAAGCTCATCTAGCGCTAACAAGAAAGATAATCAGATTCCCAACAGTCATAATCAGTGGAAACAAGATTCATCGAAGAAAAAAGGAAAAGATGATAAAAAGAAAAAAGAGGAGGAAAAACGTAAAAGTGAAGAGGAAGAAAGACAAGAAAGACAAGAAAGTGAATCAGAGGCTGAGGGGACGGGTGATGTTCCTAAGGTAAGTCATGGAAAAGTATTCCCAACAAGAGTAATTGATTTAGAAACAGAAGGTTTTATTATTGATAAAGTTAAAGTGTTAAGAAGTAAGCTTTCTAATAGGATTAAAGGTGATCTAAATTTTGCGTATGCGAAGGTAGAAATTGAAGGAATTGACAAGAATGAATTTTATTCTCATAGTAGTTTGAACGGGGATAATAAGGAAAAGACCTATGCTGATTATTCATTAAAACCAACAAAACCAAAGTACGAGGCTACTGAAGCGCCAGATAGGAGTGGGAATGTAAGATTAAGAGACAATGATACTGAGTATAAAATTCTCAATGATTTGGCATCTAGACTTGATAAATTGCCAGATCCATCAAAAGCTCGTGGGAAAATTAAATTATTTACTGAATTAGATACATGTGGAAGTTGTAGTAGAATCATAGGGAAGTTTCACAAAGATTATCCCAATATTGATATTGAGGTAATCCATAATGGTGATAAGATAGTTGAGCCATAAGAAATTTATTGGGAGGACATAAAGTGAAACGAAATTATGAGGCTTTATTTGGAGCTTTTTATGAAAACTATTTTTATTTTAAAAGTGAGGGAATGAGTGGTCCTGAAGCTCTTGCTTGCACATGTGAGGCATACTTCGGTATGGATAAAAGAGGTGAAATGGAAAAAGCAGTATTGTCTATTGCGGAAGGGAGAATTCATTTAACACATTCGAAAATTTTTGTTAAATCGAAACAAAAGATAATTGATGCATTAAATTCTCTAGATTTAAATAATTTACAACATGAAATAGCTCCAGATGATTATCAGGACATATTAGAACGAAGAGATATGGTGCTTGATGGAATTGAAAGTATACCTGTAGATTATAGTCCGAATACAAGATATTACTACTTTGAAATAGAAAAGGAAGTTAAAAATTACTTTGGGATTTTATTCAATGAGGAGAAAGATGCAATTGAGCTTGTTGAGGAAATAATGGAACGATTCGAGCGTGAATGTAGGAGTACATTAAGTGAAAAAATAGTTGTTAGAACAACACTTGCAGAACTACTTATCAGATATAGAATTAATGCTAAAGGGGAGTTTTTGAAAATAAAAAATGAATTAGAGCAATTTGATATGAATGATGTGGGGGAACAATTGTCAGAAAATGAAAAGTTGGATCTTTCTATGCGAATCAAGGAAGTCTTAACTAAACTTCAAAATTTATAGATACATTTGTTTTTTCAACAATCTGTATTTAGAATGATACAAACAACAACGCCACAATGCGAGCTAAACGCTGTATTGTGGTTTTTTATCCCCCTTTATTATCCAAACAATCCAAACTAAAGTGTACCTTATGAGATGGACACTTTAAAAAAAGTCCATCTCATAAGGTACATTTTAGAATAGAAAATATGCCAGACGACATTTATGATTCTTATAGTTTGTATACACATGGTTCAGGATCGCATGCTGAGGTTTATGCAGCTAATAAGGCATTATTGGATAATCCGAGTGCTACTATTGATGATATCTTAATATATGTGATAAAACCTGGAGGCTCATCAAAGCCAGTCATCGATATACCATTCCAAACATGTCCGCACTGTAATTATATTTTACGGGATTTTAAAATAGAATCTGATTTACCCAAATAATCTAAATGGAGTGGATGATATTAAATGATTGATGTTAATATTTTGCGAATGGAAGATGTATTGTTAACAGGTATAGAATTTACTGATGATGTTTGTTTTTCTGGAAATAGTGGGCAGGAAGTTTTTGATAAACCCATAGAGGATGGAGGGAAACCTATATCTGGTCTTTTATATGAAAGATACGATAATGGGAATTTAGCATATTACTCTTACTATAAAAATGGATTGGTTGATGGAGACTATGTGAACTATTATGAATCTGGCAGAATTTCAAGCTTCCAGAAAATGAGCAAAGGTGTAATAACAGGAGAATTCATCTCTTGGTTTGAGAATGGTAATCATAAATCAATCGCGAATTACAAATATGGATTTGCCATAACATATAGAGAGTGGGATATAGAAGGGGTACTAATTAATGAAAAATTAGAGCCAAGTGAATTTGAAAAGAAAATGATCGAAAAATATGATGCGCGTGCAAAATAAGTTAATGAATAAAATAATAGATGAATTTGATAAAATTCAGTATGATTTAACTCGGAAAATAAAATTAGAAAATGATTTCCACAAAGAAAATATTCTGCTGATTGCAGGTATTGACCTGGCATATTGGGAGGAAAATGAAACGACAATTGCAGTTTGTTGTATATGTGTCGTGGATTTTATGACGAAAAAAGTTATAGAGACGAAATCTATGACAGATGAAATTGCGGTCCCGTATATACCAGGATATTTATCATTCAGAGAATTACCATTAATTTTAAAAACATTTAACACCTTAATTAATGAACCAGATATCATTATGTTTGATGGAAATGGGTACTTACACCCTAGGAATATGGGGATTGCAACGCATGCTTCCTTTTATTTAAATAAACCAACAATAGGTATTGCAAAAAGCTACTTGAAATTGACGGGGTTGATTTTATTATGCCCGATGAAGAAGAAGGGGCTTTCTCTGATATTGTGATAAATAACAAAATCTATGGGAGAGCATTACGAACACATAAAAGTGTAAAGCCCATTTTCGTCTCCTGTGGTAATTGGATAAATATCGATACTGCTACAGACCTTACATTAGCGTTAATTAATAAGGAAAGTAGACTCCCTGTACCAATCAGACAAGCAGATTTAGAAACAAAAAAAATGAGGGAAAGATTTAGATGAGTCTGTAAAATAGTTTGTGTAAACCCTGTAGTGTTTGAATATTATTTAATAATCATACCGAATACCATAATATGAGTAATATACTTATATTATGGTGTTTTTTTATAGCATTAGAAACTCTGAGAGAGCGTTCAGGTAAGCTGATTTGATGGTGGATATCGGTAAAACAGTAGTATCCTTATTTAGAAGATGATACTTAACGAATTTGAAACAACAATGAATCTCGGTATTTTTGAAAAACATAATAGTTCTAGTTTACGGTGAGATATTATTAACGTATGTAGTGGTGTCTTATAAATCTAAAGAGTATTTGTTAAAAGAATTGAAAGACTTGAGTCATCATCAGCTAAAGGATAAGTTGTCTTTTGAACAATTTAATGATCTTAATACACGCAGAAAGGTAATATTAGAGAATATTAAACAGAAGACTGTAACAACTATACTAGATTAGAATTCACATTAATGTTGTTGTTTCATTTTATTCGTGATTGCACTGTGGATGAAGGAGAAAAATGGGTATTCAAACCCAGCAATTTTGATCTTTGGTAAACGAAGGTTTTGTTCAAAGTGGAAAATAAAAACAAGTACTAGAATTGGTGATAGAACGATCTCTATATTTTGAATTTTTATGTAAATGTGTTTAATCATTGATAGTTTGATAGTAGAGTACCCGATAGATAGAGTAGGACAAAGAAAATTACAATAGAGAATCAAATTGGAGGTTAGAGGAATAATGGAGCAACAGATATATCAGCTTTATCCCATGATAGCAGAGCATATTCTAAGTATGATACCTAGTGATAACTGGAATGAGATTTACTTGTACGCCGAAATACTAGATGGGTCCAGGGAGGTATACTTTTATTTCAACACTTCTGAGAATGAGGAGTTTATATACTCTCATGATATTCCTGAAAAATATAGACTGAGTGAAAAAACTGATGATAACTTTTTATTAGAATTACAAACAAAATTTAAAGAATTAAGACAAATTTTCATAGACAATGATCAAGAGGCGTGGACAAATTTAACCTTAACATTAAAGCATCCTGGTAAGTTAAAAATTCATTATGATTATGAAGACGTAATAGCTTCAGAGGTGACCCCAACTCAAAGACAAATGATTTTTGAATATAAATATTTAGGTTTGCTTCCTGAAAAAGAAAAGAATAAACAGTTTGTAGAGAATTATTTAAATAGTCATAATAAATAGCTGTAGAATTATCCTAATGAAAAACAATTGCATTACATGTGAACAGGTCAACTTTGGTTATATACAACCATAATTGTCCTGTTTTTTTGTTATTATCCAAAGTTACTCGCAAATGTTTGCGATCCATTGAAGTTGAAGGGAGATAGGCAACATGAGTTTGACTTATGAGAATCTGATTATTGAACCATATGAACTGGTGCATTTGCAAGAACTGACGATCCGGAAAAAAATGAATGAGCACACTCGGCTCGTGTTTAAGGGCATGGTGTCTGAGGAATGGAAGGATCGCTATGTCGATGTTACGGATAAGGATACCCCAATTGAAGTGTGGCAAAAAGATGAGGATGGTAATAAGAAGCCTCTGTTCAAAGGCATTCCACTATCTGTTGAAGTGCAGGTTGTCAGAGGTGTATATACGCTCCACGTGGAGGCCATCTCACATACATACCGGATGGACATTACAAAACGAACGCGTACATTTCAAAATGTCAAAATGAAGTTACCCGATTTGTTAAAGGAACTGGATCAGGATTATCCGGGGCTGGACGTGATTGATGAGGGAACAGGGGGGGCCAAGATCGGGAAGGTTGCCGTGCAATATCAAGAAACGGATTGGGCATTTCTCAGGAGACTTGCTTCTCGCTTTCACACGAGCTTAATGCCGGCCGCTCAGTTTGACAGCCCCAAATTTTATTTTGGCGTCTTTGAGCACGGCAACTCAATCGATCTGGACAATACACGTTATACAATCCGCAAAAACATGGCACCATTCATGTACTTTACCGAAAACGATACGATAAAGGTCAACGAATCAGATTTCATTATATATGAAATCGAGACAGATCAGGTGATGGAGCTTGGACATCATATTACCTTCCGAGGCAGAAGCCTATATGTGACTGAGGCATATACCGAGCTTGTGGGAGGAATAGTGAAGCACCAATATGTACTTAGCCTTCATAGAGGACTAAGACAAAAGACATATTACAATTCGATAATTGCCGGAAGCTCATTACTTGGTCGCATCCTTTCAGTGCATGGTGGTCATGTAAGAGTTCAGCTGGACTGTGATGAAAAACAGGAGGAAGAGGAAGCGTTGTGGCTGTTGTATCAGTCGCCATACATCGCAGAGGGCCAGACAGGTTGGTATGTCATGCCTGAAGTGGGTGATCCGGTGGCCGTATATTTTCCAACGCAAAACGAAGAAGAGGCCTATGCGACAGGAGCACCCCGTCTGGATAATAAGGTAACTGGAACGAACCAATTAAACAAACCGGATCATAAAATTTTCCGTACGCCTTATGGCAAAGAAATCAGACTGACCCCAGATTCCATCTCCATTAGCAGCAAAGAGGGCGAGGTGTTCATTCGTCTCAGCGGGGACGAGGGCATTCAGATTATCGGAAGCCAGCAGATTCGGATGTCTGCTGGGGGCAATATCTCGCTCAAAGCCGGGAAGAAAATAACGTTATCTGCCGATTCGCAATTGTTGCTGGAAGGCGGGGGAGGGACATTCAAATTGGATGGACAAGCAAAAATGAGTGGATCAGAAGTGAAAGCCAACTAGTATAGGGTGACGTATGGGCAGGAGGGATAATTTCCAATGGATCGCAAGGAATCTATATTACATTTTTATACCCATCAGGTAAAACCTGCGCGGGCCAAACTTATGGATGATTTGCAGTATACGCTGCATACGAGGTATACGGAATTGACAGCTGAGCTCCTAAGTCATTTCAGGTTGATGATTCAGGAAGTCAGCGACGCCCAAAAGCGTGGGGCGAAAGGGCCGATCGCTTACATTCAATATTCTATGTTGCGAACAGAACTTCTTGGAGGGGCGATGAATGTCCTGGTCGAAGCATACGATGCTTCATGGTTGCTGGATCGGACACCCATCCGTTCATTCTACTCTTCCCACTGGGCCTATGAGTGTCTTGAGCGGATGCTCAATGGATTAAGAGAAGAACTTCCTCACTATCAAGGAACCGTTACAGTGGTAGAACTGGAACGAATCATGTTACAGGAAGCGGCGTTGGTGAATCGGTATCTTGTACATTTTATACGCCGTAGCTGTAGAGCGCTGGAGGACTTCGAATGGAACTCCCTTATGGATATGGAACAGATATTCGAAGTACGTGTAGGAGAATACTTGGATGCTAGTGAGTGCGTATTTCGTCTTGATCAAAGGACTAGGAGCATTGAGGAGATTGGTGAAGCATTGGAAGAAAGTGATGGTCTGGAGGTCATGTACGCGCATTTTCAGGGACTGGATATGAGCAAAATGGAGTGCAACGATCTGGATTTTCGTTACAGCCGTTTTGATCGTATCGATATGCATTCTACCGATTTTCAACGCTGTATCTTGATAGGGACACGTTGGCGCGATTGTAGTCTGGAGAACACCGATTTCACCGGAAGCATTCTATATGGGGCAGATTTCAGCGGGTGTTCTCTGGAAAGAGCTGTTTTCAGGGAGATAATAGGGGAGGTGGGACATCCGGAAGGACTCACTCAGGGTCCAGAATACGATGCGCTTAACTTCGAGAATTCAAACCTTTCAGGTGCTGACTTCCGGGGGGCACACCTTCGTGGAGCCAATCTAACAGATGCGTTATGGGAGGGTGCTGATGTGGAGGGTGCGATTTTTGACGATGCCCAGAGGAGGCGAGGGTTATCCGATACTTTCGTCTAATGGCCGATCCCAGATGGATACACCGCGTAGAGACTGAGCCTGTCGGTGAACTGCAACGCAGGACCTGGAATCAGGCTTTTCATGATTCGGGCAGTGAGCATACAGCCATTAACCTTTATGTGCGAAGCGGATTCCATGTCGATTATACGGATTATTTGGAACAGCCGGTTCCCTTGGTTTCAGATCAATTGCTTGAAACACTTATTTTGTATTGTCCTCAGCTCAAGCGAAGGGCTACCGTATTAACGGACAAGGAGCGAATGACCCAAGAGACGTATTGGGCCATTCATCCTCCTGCACTGGCAAACGTATTATCTCCTCATACCCGTCGGGGCATGGATGGAAGTCTGGAACGGATCGTACTGAAGCGAGATTTCCCGGATGTACCCCTGTTCCAATTGATGGAGCCGCGCGAAACCGTGATCATTGTCAATCTGGCGTTGTCGGAGAGCATTCTGCGGCGAGATGTGGCAGGAGTACAATTCATTCCGTTGGACTTGGAACAAACGAATTAGAAGGGAGAGGTTATGATGGTGCGAAGTCAAGATCATGATGCCCAGATTCATACGGCTGGAGAAGCCTCTAAAAGCTATGTCGTTGCAGGAGCAATACTTAAATGCAATTGCGGGACGCAGCGTACACGATTGAAGATACCATTCAGTCATGGCGTATATATCAAGGGGAAGGCGAAGATGACTGTCGAGGATTATGTTCCAGGTATTCATATTGGATCATTCGGTAACTGTTCCAATCCAGCTAATCCAGCAGTAGCGGCAAGCACGATGGTTGACATCTATGGGGTTAAGAAAGCACCTTGCGTTCCCGTGCTGACCATGCCTTGGCTTCATGGAAAGGGAGATACCAAGGTGGAAGGGAAAGCTGCACTGCTCAGTCACTGTACACACAAGTGTCTGTATGGCGGAGATATCGTCATAGAGAATGACGGACAGCAATTGGACTTTTGACGATGAGTGAAATTACGGAGAAAAAACTCGACCAGATCGGCTATGAGCAAATACGTCTATATTGGCCTTATCGTGCACAGTGGCTAGAAGGCGTGCAAATTACTCGCCAAGTGAACGAGCATGCGAAACTCTACGTCAGCGGTATAATTCCGGAAGAGGATGGGCCGGGCATTCTTCAAGTTCAGGCTGAAGGGGAATCTATCGTACTCAGACAAGTCGATGAAAATGGTAGATCAGTGAGGAGACTCTTCCATGGCGTAATGACATCGCTCTCGGTTCATTTTTCGGGAGGGGTCTATCGATTCGAACTTGAAGCCTTGTCCAACTCCTATCAAATGGATATGCGAATTGAGGAACGAGCCTTTCAAAACAGAGGGTGGACGTTCAAAGAACTCATTCAATTCATTATGAATTCTTACCGCTATTCGGATGTCATGGATCAGGTTACCGAAAATACCTCATTGAGCGGACTTGTATTACAATATAAAGAGACCGATTGGATGTTCCTACGCAGGCTTGCCTCGCGATTCGGTACAGTGCTGGTTCCCGAAATCACAGCGGCATCACCCAAACTGTATATCGGTTTGCCCGCAGGTAAGTTGTGGAAATGGCCAGAAGACCAACCTTATCAGGTTCGTAAGGAGCTGGCCGGAATCGACTGGCACGGCTCCGGAACGGAAGATCGATATATCATTCAGGGCCCCAAGGGATCGCAAGGCGTATTGCAATATACGGTGGAAAGTGTCGAGACCTATGCGTTGGGAGACAAGGTCGAACTTCCGGATGGAAGAGAGCTGACCGTGGTGTATGCCCATTCGCGACTGGAATCCGGGTTGCTCATGACGACATACCGCATGGTACTCGAAGACCACATTCGTGTACCTAGATGCAACCTATCGGACCTGATTGGGTTATCGCTGTACGGCGAGGTGGTCCGCGTGATTCATGATCACATTCAGATCAAATTACCCATGGATGAGGGCCCGATGACGCAAGGCTCCGCCTGCCCCTATCCGGTCGCGCCAGTTTATGCTGCGGAAGGGCATAGCGGATTATACATGATGCCGGAGATCGGGGATCAGGTGGAATTATATTTTCCAAGTAGTCTTGAATCCGGAGCGTACATTCGTCATTCTATCTCTGAGGGTAAACGTTCCACTAACGGAGGGACAGAGCATAAAGTCTGGGGGCATCCTGCCGGAAGCTCTATCGGGTTGTCGCCTGAGGAGGTTACACTGCAATCTGGATCCGGGTTGACGATTACCTTGAATGATCAGGGGATCGTATTGAATAGTCCAGGCAATCTGTCCATTCAAGGCAGCAATATCCTGCTTGCGGCCGGACAGATCGAAGCCACAGCACCAGAAGCGATTTGGCTGCTTGGCGGAGGTGGTAGCTTCATTTTGGACGGGGAGGCCAACGTACGAGCGGGTCTATTGCAACAGGAGGGCAGCAACAAAGCGCCTGTTCATGTGGCGGATCTGCCTCTGGAGCCGGAGCCACCGCTGATGCCGATTGAGGAGTACGAAGCGGCTCAGGCAGCAGCAGCCGCAGAGGCTGCTGCAGTGACGCAGGCATCAACGACGAACCCGAAAGATGGGTCGTTGGCTGGAGCTGCGTTGGCCATCACTGCTATGATTCCGATCCTGGGAGCTCTAGGGGGGATTGCTGCTCAGACAGCCATCGGCGTAGGGATTGCTGCCGTTGCAACGGGTCTGATCGCGAGTGTGCCGAAGTTAGGCTCCTTCAAGCCTTCGGCTCTGAATTTGCTGGACCGATTTACGAACGGATTTACCGAACTCCAACAGCAGGAGAACGAAGCAAAATGGACGATGTTGGGTAAAATGCTGACGGCCGCCAAAGAGTTGACCACATCGACTTCGGTGACCGATTTCTTTAAGAAGTTGGAACAACAGAACAAGGAGATTAGCCTTGCTTATGAGCAGATTCCGAGTTACTTCCGTGAGAAGTGGGTGCATGAAAAAGCCCAACGTGACCTGCAGAAGTCGCTGGAATTTTTTAAGAGTGTGGAGAAAGACGATGTTCAACATCAAACCTTCTTTTCGCCCTATTACCAAGAAATTTCATGGGCATTAGACAGGGCTGGCATATATCATAATATTACCGTCGAGGAAGTAAAAGATTACGATTTTTGGTTGCGTCAGGACCTGACATTGGAACAGATGAAATATCTGACACAGTTGATTTACAATCCGATTAGCGATGAGAAATTCGTAGAGATGATCTACGATTATGAAATGCATCGCGATTTAATAGAGAACGGAACGATGATTGGTGGTAATCTAAGGGTAAGGACGCCAGACATTGAAGGAAAGGTCATGCAAGTTGTTGGTAACGGATTAAAAACAGCAGCGACATTTGCAAAGAAGAAATGGACAGACGGTCAGAAAATGAGGATCGTTTCTGGTGGAGGAAGCGATTGGAGCGGGGATAAGTCGAAAAAAACGGGACAAGCAAGTTCTGGTGGTAAAACAGAAGCTGAAACTGAAACGAGTCCTAACTCTGGGAAACCTCCCAAGACTGCAGCTGAATCTTCGAAGCAGACTGTAAAAACCGGTTCATCTGGAAATAACAAGCCAGCAAACTCAAAACCAAGTTCTTCAAGTACAGGGACTAAACAAAATGGTTCAAGTACGAAACTCAAAGATGCAAGAACAAAGCCAGAAAGTTCGAATTCAGTTAACAATAAAACACCGAATGAAGTGAACACTTGGAAACCGTCTACAACCACGAAGAAGGACGAGGGTAGCCCTAGCGAACAAACGAAGAAACCAAATGATACAAAAGAACCAAATACTAATGACAATCTGAAAAAGAAAAAAGGAAAGAGTCAAAAGCAAATCCAACAAGAACTTGACGAGCTGGATCAGAAAATTAAAATTAAGGAAAAAGTAGGGGCCAGTGAAGAAGAAATTAAGAAGTTAAAACGAGAACGAAGTAAGCTGGCCAATCAACTAGATACTCCAGATGATATAAGTAGTAAATTTGATTTATCCGGTGTAGAAGGGTATGAGCGAAAAATCGATAATAAAAAATATTATGATCATGATAAGGGTGACTTTGGCGAGGAAGTTGCGAAAAAAATCGCAATAAACAACAATCTAGGTAAGGATATTTCCGATCAATTTCAAGTTGGTAGGAACGGAATAGATGGAGCCTTTTTGTCCAAAGGTCCGCCTCCTAAATTAACCATGATTGAGGCTAAGACTTCCGAGTGGGGAAATTTCAACTATTCAATAGAGCAAAAACTCGGTGGTCCAAAATATTTTGAAGTGATGTCAAGCCGTAAAAATAAAAGTTTTGCGGATTTTAAAGCAAAGTACAAGAAACTTTTAAAAGATAACCCAGGGTTGGAGTTTGAATTTATCAGAGTAGAAGTTGATATTTCGAAAACTTCGGTTGGTTTTGGAGTAGATGTTGTCAAAGTAAAAGATTGGAGTAAGGAGATAAAATAAAATATAAGGAGAACACAATGGTTAATTCAAAAAAAATGCATTTAGCCTACAAAAGGTATGTCAAAAACTTTGTTGATAGTAATGCTGTAATTGAATACGAAGAAGGTAAAAATGAGATTGTTGAAATCATCGATATTAATGATACAGAGAGAGATCATATTCTATTAATTGATATGGATAATATATCTTCCTTTTGGTTAGAAGTGTGGAAAAATGACGTATTGATTAAAAACGGTCGAGATGTAAGTGCACTAAAAAAAATTCAACAAACAAAATTTTATCAGTGCATGGGTAGGCATATTTATAAAGATCGTTATCCGAATATGAAATTGATTGATTATTCTTTTGAGTATAGCATCATTGCATTAGTGCACTTCAATTTATACGGATGGGTAAAAGAGGAAAAGATATTTTTTGATTTTATAGTCAAATATCTTGGAGATAATTTAATGGAAGCAAATGATTGGAATCAACATATCTGGTTTTTAGTAGAGTTGTATCTACAACACACCAATCAAACAATAGAAGGAACTAATAAAAATGTTCACTTGACTGTGAAGTCCGCATTAGCAGATAAGGGACAGCCATGTGATTTGATTCCAGAAGAACTTGGAATCTACAGAGAAGTATTGGAACAATGGAATACGCCTGATTTGGATGAAATTACGCGTTTGCTTGGAAGAATGTCCGAACATCATTCCATGCTCGCTGCAGAGTTAGGGAAATCGCTTGAGTTTGGTAATTATGATTACGCTTTTTATCCTTATGAAATTTTGTATTTGCTTCATGTGAGAAAAAAACAAGGTCTGCCTAATCCAAGTCATTTTGATGATTTCCTGATGAACTCACCGGAGGCTAAAATGAACATTCAAGATCCTGAACCGTATCCAGAGTGGGATCCCGTTCTACGGATGATTGATGACTTTTATCGCAAAAACTATCCCGAGTATATCCCGAACCACCATGGAGTTCTGTTTGGGTAGGAGAGGAGGAAGACTGCATGGCAGATGAAGATTTGGTGCCGTTAATTTTCGATGATGCAGAGGATATCGACATGATTTTGAATGATCCGGGCGAATCACTGGCGTATTATAGTATGCTGAATCATGGCTTAGCGACCAAACGGTTTTTATTTCTGGACTACAAGGGAGAAGTGGATCAGGAAATCGTCAATTACATTTTAGACTATGAGTATGCCTATGACATCGAATTGGGAACTGCAGATCAGCTAGAAGAGTTGGGAGAGTTTGACTACAAATATCTCCCTGAGAAAATAAGGGAAGTGAACAAGCTGATTTCTCGAAAAGGATATGGTTTATTCTCCTATCCGACAGCAGGAGACTTCTATGCATTGTTTATCGCTGAACTTAAGCATGAGGGTGCGCTAACTCAAGTGGATTTATTAGAAGATGAAGATATTCCTGAAAAAGAGCGTCATATCCAGTTGTATATTTAGTTCAAAGATAAATCAGACAGGCTCCAGTTATTTGACTGGAGCTTATTTGTTTTAATTTTTTTAGAAAAGGTTAATCTTGCGTCTTAAAAGTCAAAACTTTGATCAACCATGTGATACATAAAGTCTTTAAGATTTATACTCAGTGAAACAAAATATAAAAATGACAAAAGATTTGGATAAATAGCAATGATTCCAGGTGCTCGTGACTACATATCGTATGATGCTGGAAGATCAAATGACGCAATGCAAAAAAGGCCTGGATGCGGAATTTAATTTTAAGGGCAGAGGAGGTTAGGCAGCTGGTTTTTTAGGCCAAGGCCGACATCCCACAGGCAAGTGGGACAACGCCGCCTAAAGTGAACATGAGCCCGTCTTCGTCCATCGTGCCCAAAGTGAAGACTTTTGTCCGAAAGTATTGGGAAGACAGTCAGAAGATGGGGATCGTGTCGGGTGGAGGAAGTCATTGGAGCAATAACAAGAAGAACAAAACGGGCGAGGATGCTTCTGGAGACGATAGGACAGCAAACAGTGAAACAGGATCGACCTCCAAACCTGTAGGGAACCCGTCGAAACCGAAACAAAATTCGGATAGTATACCTTCTTCGAAAACGAATGAACCTAATGTACCGACAATGCCGAAAGATAGCACGACATCGAAGACGAAACTAGAAAAAAATGAAACGCCGAATGAAGTGAATACGTGGAAGCCATCTCCATCTAAGAAAAAGGATGAAAGTAAACCGCAAGCCGATACGAAACCGCCTAAATCATCCGAACCGGAGAAACCGCAGGAGAATACAAACAAACCGAAGGATGATCCGGAAGGCACTGAGGGAACGGGTAATAGTGGCAGTGTTGACAGGACAGCTAACCTTGAAAACATAAAAGATTTTGCAAAAGGTAATAAAAAATTTAAAGAGGTTCTTGATGATTATGCTTTAATATATGGGGATATTGTAAAATCAAATAAAGTGTGGTCATGGCAAGATGACTTTGTTGGTAAATTAAATTCAGACCAAAGAAGTATGATTAAACAGAGGGCCTTAGAATTACATTCTGATATTCCTACGATTGAAGTGAAGAAGATTCCAGGATTGAAATTCGGATATGCAGACTTTAAAGGGGCAGGTGCAGTATTGCATGAAGATGTATTACCAAAGGACCTTTGGAAGGCAACAGATGCTGTACAATTCAAGTGGTTGAATGATAGATTACCAAATAAAGTACAACCAGAAGGAACAACTTGGCACCAT
Organism: Paenibacillus sp. AGC31; assembly: GCF_057334655.1. Taxonomy (NCBI): domain Bacteria; kingdom Bacillati; phylum Bacillota; class Bacilli; order Caryophanales; family Paenibacillaceae; genus Paenibacillus; species Paenibacillus sp. AGC31. Next base: position 117,322 of record NZ_JBHFJH010000001.1, on the reverse strand, counting down.
AATGAAGAAAGTGGTTTGATGCAACTTGTACCTTTTGGTATTCATAATATTACAAAGCATAATGGAGGAAGAACAAAGGGACACTGGGCAGATGCCCCAAGACATTAATTTGAGAGGTGAAATATGTTGAAAATACAAAAAAATAGTATAATTTATCCGCTTCCAGCTAGTAATTTAATTAAGCGTGTAGAAGAAAATTTTGAAATCGAGTTTCCCAAAGATTTTATAGATTTTATATCGAAAAGTAATGGATCTATTCCAATAACTCGATTTTTTGAATTTAAATCGAATAGATATGTGGTTGATCGTTTTCTTTGTTTATTGGACAAGCCAAGTGAGCATGATAAAGGTATGTATGATATTAAGGTTGTTTTCAGTCAATTGGATGAAAGGATACTCTCTGATGGAGATATGACAGGTGCTGAATTAGTACCAATTGCAGCTCTATTTGCAGGAGATTTCGTTTGTCTAGACTATACTGAAAGTAAAATCGATCCAGTTGTTTGTATATGGTATAATGAGGAATCAGATGAGTATGACCCAGTTACAGAAAAAATTGCAGATAATGTTAATCGTTTTCTTGATATGCTAGAAGAATAGATTCTTCCTATAATGCAATTATATGACAACATTTAAAAGGCTTACTCCTACTCGAACAATGAGTCAGGAGTAAGTTTTTTATAGTTTTATGAAATGGGCTATAGTTGTTACATCTGTTACCTAAAGGTGTGCTTGTTTAAGCGTTACTTTCCATAAAGATTCTAATCCACCTGTGCCAGCTAGTAATAAAACACCAGACGGTTATACGTGGCATCATCATGAAGATGGAAAGACAATGGTTCTTGTTCAGAAGGATATCCATAGGGATTTTAGACATATAGGTGGTCAGTCTACAGTTAAGGGAAAAAAATGATTATAAAGGAGAATAAACATGGCAACGATTTATAACACAAATAAAGAAATTGAATTAAAAAATATTGAGGAATTTGAAGCAAAATATGATGTCGTGCTTCCGGTTCAATATCGCGATTTTTTGCTTGAGTATAACGGTGGTAATGTAAAGCCAAATGTTTTCAAAATTTCAGATGATGAAGGAGAGACTGCTCTCAACACACTTTATGGGCTAGATATCAATGAATCCTACGATGAGTTATCAAGTGTGTTTGACTCATTATATGGCGAAATCCCAAACGAATTTATATCTATAGGTGATGATTCTGGAGGAAATCAAATTTGTCTAGGAACTAGCGAAGAGTATGCGGGGAAAATATATATTTTCCTTCATGATATAGAACCTACTGAAAAGATGAGCAATATGTTTCTTATATCTGATTCTTTTGATAGCTTTTTAGATAGTTTATATGAAGTTTAATCTTTAGAAAATGACGGATGCAGAAAAGCTAACTTCAACTTGAATTATAAGTCGAAATTGGCTTTTTCATTTGTCTGATCCCTGATCTTTCACCAGTAGCTAAAGCAGAAGTGCAAATTGAGTATATGTTAGGTGGAAAAGGCACATACGGAGGAGCAGCGAGAAGAGCTAATTTTGCTCAATCAGATCAAAGGTTAGCTGAATAACTTAATAATTCTCCTGAAATAGCACGCCAATTTGGTATGGAGTCTGGTAAAATTACTGCTAAAGATATAAAGATTTATCGAGATGGAAATAAACTAACATGGCACGAATTAAATGATGTTAAAACAATGCAGTTAGTACCTACAAAGATGAATAGTACTTTTGGGCATCTTGGAGGTGTGGGAGAAATGAATGCAGGAGCGTTTGAACCTGGGGGATTTCTAATAAACAATAAAGAGGGGAGTACACAATGATAAAAAATGATCCTGTTTTTGGAGTGCTCGAATATAACTATGGTTGGACTAGGAAGACTATGTTTCAATTATTCGGAGGAGAACTTGAAATTACATTGATGATTGATGGCGATGAAGATGGAAGATTTGATGAAAAACAATATACGGCATATCAATCATTGATACAAGATCGGAAACAAGTGCAATTTAACTTATTACAACCTATTTTGAGTTTCCAAATGGTAGAAAGAGCATCATATCCAGTTTTACGAAAGGAAGTTGTTGTTAGGGGATTCTGATCTTCCTGGTTAAAGTCCATGTGGTGGGGCATGTGTTAAAAGATGAGAATGGGAAGTGAAGCATATGAGAATGGATGTTAATACGATTGTCGTTCCATTACCAGGCGATGATTTATTAGATGCAGTTGAGCGAAGTTTCAGAGTTTCATTCCCTGAATCTTATAGGCACTTTATTAAGGAACATAACGGAGCTGTACCAATCACAAATATGTTTAGTATGAATCAGCAAGAATACATAATAGAAAAATTTCTATGTATATTGGATGACAGTGAGTCTGATCCTATTAATGGATGGTATGATATTGAAGTTACTATTACGCAAATTGGTGATAGATTAACTGATAATGAAGATTTAGTGGGAATGAATGTAGTTCCTATTGCAGCGCTTTTTTCAGGAAATTTTATTTGTTTGGATTTTAGAGAAACAGAAGAGCCTACTGTGGTTATTTGGTTTCATGAAGAGTCAGAGGAGTTTTCTCCTGTGACACAAAAGGTCGCGCTCAATATATTAGAATTTTTTGAATTGCTGAGTGAATAAGGTTGTTCTAGTTCATGTTAACGCGTGACCCGGTTGTCAGTCTCTTGTAGAGAAGCTAGTGGAGCGTTTTGAACGTGAATTGTAAAACTTAAAGAAGATCTGTGGAAATATTCGAGTTAAGTGATGTGAGTGGAGAATTAACAGAAGATGAGAAGAGAATCTGTCTAATGACAGATGACTAAAATCAGTAAGGAAGTGACCTGATGGAATTTGAATATCATGTAACCATGCGTGATCTGAAGCAGAACGAGACAGAGACCTTTATCAACATCTGTAATCAAGAGAACGTGAAGCCCGTGTTGATCGTCTTGGACCAAGGTGAATATATTAATCAGCCAATGATTACAGGCAGTGTACATAGCACGAATTACGAAGAAGTGAAGAATGTTATTGAAGAGGTTGCCGCCAAGTTTCGGGATAACGGATTCACAGTTGTTCGGACGAAGGTGGAAATTCCGGCTAAGGAAGAAACGTATTTTGATCAGCCGATGCTGGCGCAGTTCAAGCCTTATTTCGAATGGCATGGTAAAGTACATGTTGATAATTTGGGCAGATTGAAGCAGTTGTGCGGCGATTCAGGCGGACATATCTCACGGAACTCACTTAATGCAGATGGCAAAGTGAGATTCGTAACGGTCCGTGAATATGAGAGTGCAGAACATTTTTATCGTAGAGTGGGAGAGATCCATGCCATTTTTTATACGAATAAGATCGAACTGTTAAAACAGCAATATGAACTGTGCATCTATGACAGCCGGGAAGAACTGGATCGTGGATGGATCTAATCGGATGTTGAGTACGATGAATGGAGGAGGAGAACGAGTGTCAGAAAAAAACATAAAAATGCACCTCCTAAATGAGGATGAGAGATTCATTGTTGTGTTAGAAGCTCTATTAAAGCGCGCCTCCTTGGTGAATAGCCCATTTGTATTAAAAGGAAGCTTATTAACAAGACAGTATTTGGAGAATCCCAATATTCGTTATGTGGATGACATCGACTTTCTGTATACAGGTCGAATTGAGACTGAGGATCAGGCCAATGCAGTATTTACAGACTGGATGATCCGGGTAACGGAGATGGACCTGAATGACGGTATCGTATTTCGAAGCTTTAGTGAGAACGCCTTCTGGCGCAGAATAGACTACGCGATGGCGGATGATTTTCCTACGGTGAACACGGAGCTTGCCTTTTATATTGATAGTGAACCAAGGAATGAAAATGAGTATGAGGATGAACTGCATCTTGATATATCTTTTAACCTCGACTTGGATGAGAAGCCTGTTACTCTATCGTACCAATCCATGGTTGGTGAAGCTTTTGTCGTTCCTTATACTGTACCACTCTCCATCCAAATTGCATGGAAGCTGCATCAAACGATAGTGAGGCCCAGGTTTAAAGACTTGTATGATTTGCAGCATCTGTTGTCTAACCCGTTATACGATCAGCAGGCGCTCAAGGAGACAATGCAGACCCTGGCCAACGAGTGCAGCATGGACCCGGCTATTACGAGAGAGGATATGAAAAAGATACTGGTTGACGATCTGCATGATGTATTTTCGAGGTTAAATTACGATTATGACCTGCAGTATTATGCCGCAAGCCGTAGTCCTGAAGTGTATTTTATGGAGTTTGTATCGGAGTTGCGCCAAACGATGAATCACGTTGGTATTAACAGTGACGCATATGAACATTTACCAAGTTGCCCCACGCATACATAAAGATCTTCATGCACTGAAGAAGCAGACCTAAAAGCTTTCTGTAAGAAAACTGCTTCGGGAGCATTCACTTCGCCTTTATCCGTAGATGAATTTGAAACGAACACCCTATCTCCGATACAATGTTCTCATAGAGTCTGAGAGAATGGATCAAATACGGTGCAGAAATGGAGAAAACCAATATGACTGAATTTATCAAGGCTGACGATATTAATGACGTAATTCTGGCTGCGGCGGCAAACGAGCTGGAGCAGATGGTGGACAAAATATGTGAGCTGATGGGCACGCCATTGGAACAGACCACAGAACTGGAGCGTCAGGTCATGGCTGCTTTTGGTTTTGGCGCGGTGTATGGCATCACTAATCGGGATCAGCTGGCGGAGGCGCAGGCCCATGCCTTGAGCATTCGTATGCTGATCAAACCGTTTAATTACAGTGAGCAGCATGCGGTTGATTTTGCCGATGATCTGATTCGGGTAGCCTCCGATCGTGAAGTTCATCCGGTGATGAATACGATTATCCAACGTGGGATTGATGGACACCGCCAATTCAATCAGGAAGACGATGAAGGATTGGTACGTAACATTCAGGAGATTTTAACAGCGGTTCAATCGCAGCAATAGACGAGTTTTATTAGATGTGGGAGATGATTGCAATGGATCTGATGAAATTAAGCAAGGAACTCTCATACGCTCTGCGACATGCACCATGGGAGTATGAGTTGGAACTGGACGAAGAGGGTTGGGTGGAAATCTCGCAATTGCTGGTGGCATTACATGAAAGTCCGCAGTGGAAGGAAGTCACGCAAGCCGATCTGGAGCAGATGATTCAAGCCTCGGAGAAAAAGAGACATGAAATCCGTTCTGGCCGCATCCGGGCATTGTATGGACATTCGACACCTCATAAGATATCGAAGATATCTGCTGAGCCACCGGAAACCCTGTACCATGGGACCCCGGCACGCGCAGTGCATTCTATTATGGAACATGGCTTACAGCCGTGGCAAAGGCAATATGTACATCTGTCCGCAGATATCGATACGGCCAATCAGGTGGGACGAAGACGGGATGATCAGCCTGTCATTTTGAAAATCAATGCTGCTCAAGCGGCCATGGATGGCATCCTCTTTTATCATGGAAACGAAAATATCTGGCTGGCCGATCATATTCCCGCACGTTATATTCTTGAGCAATGAGTGATGAACGGTTGTGGAAAGCATAAACACCTATCTTGAATTACAGCAGTCGCAATCAACGGGGAGTGTACAGTCATCCGTTCAACGTGTATATCATTGTATTGATCTTTAACTACACCAAAAAGGGACGCATCCAACATTTGTTGGTGTGTCCCTTTCTCATATCCCAAACTTACTTGCCTACAATTAATTTAATACCTTCGCTAAGTGGTTGAGCCGGACGGCCAAGCAATTTCTCTAAAGTATCACTTTCTACAGCCAATGCGCCTTCACGGATGGCACTTTGCATATCAACAAGCATCGATACGACAAAGTCCGGTAGACCTGCGCCTTTCATGATTTCAGCGTAAGCGGCATCGTCCACGTTCTGCACGTTGATTTCTTGTCCAAGCACTTCACCAACAATGGCAGCCAGTTCAGCTTGCGTGCGTAGCTTGCCGGACAATTCATACACAGTATTCTCATGTCCTTCTCCTGCGAGTACAGCTGCTGCAGCATGGGCGTAGTCACTGCGGGTAGCCCAGCCTACTTGGCTGTTGTTGGTGGCATGAACCCAAGGCGCACCTTGCGTAGCTGCTTGCACACTGCCTGCTTCATTTTCCAGGTACCAGTTGTTACGCAGGAAGGAATACGGAATGCCGGATTCACGAATAGCTTTTTCTGTAGCGCGGTGAACTTCCGCCAGGGAAAGGGTATTTTTCTCTGCATTCACAACGCTTGTATAAGCGATGAAACCCACGCCTGCTTTCTTGGCGGCGTCAATGGCAGCCTGATGTTGGCGAATTCGCGTTTCATTGTCACCATCAGTCGAGATGAGCAACAGACGGTCTACACCGGCAAAAGCTTTCTCTAACGTCTCCGGTTGATCGAAATCACCGTGACGCACGTCAACGCCTTGAGTGCGGAGTGCTTCCGCTTTCTCTGGATTACGTACACTTACTGCCACATCCTTGGCAGAATTTTTTAACAATGCCTCTACAACCAGTGAACCCAATTGACCTGTTGCGCCAGTAACCAAAATTTTCATTTTCTTTTCCTCCTATGATATGTGTTGTTGGTTGCATATGGATGTAATCAAATATGTTATAACAGGTGTGATTACAACGAAAGGGTTAAAAAAAGCTCATGATGAGCTTTTTTATTCAGAGACATGAATCTGATCCATCATCTGCTGTATGGTTACACGATTCAAGCGCTGTTCCATGGCTGTCTGAGCCTCAATGAGTTCGGCACGCAAGGTGTGTTCAATCATGTTGCCGACCGGACATTTCGGATTCGGATGTTTGTGAAAGTTAAACAATTCCCCATCCTCCACGACCTCTAGCGCTCGATATACATCGAGAAGGGTAATGTTCGCCGGATCTTTCAACAAGGAAGCACCGCCCACACCGGGTCTGACGTCAATTAGACCAGCCTGTTTCAGCTTGGACATAATCCGCCGAATAATCACGGGATTTGTATTCACACTCTGCGCGATCATATCTCCGGTGCATTCATTGGGCATAACAGCGATCAGGGACAGGGTATGAACCGCAATGGAAAAGCGACTGCTGATTTGTCTCATGGGATAATCACCACCGTTGTAACTATAATAGTTACAAAGCGATTGGTTGTCAATTCTTTTATATCATATGTTAATTGATCGTTGCTGTTATCCTGTTATCGTAGATGATCAAACAGATGATAATTGAACTATCACCTATGTCAAATAAATGAGTTGTGGTTCTTTTGAAGCGTTAAAAAAGAAGTAGGTTTCAAACCTTTTAATGTAATAATAGGGCTAAATTCCTATTATTTTCAAGTTAAATGGAACTATATGGTTTTCTTGTTTGCGTACAGTAGAAGAAAAATGACAAAAGCTTCGACAAAATAGAAAATTATGTATGAATTGACAAATGTAAAAGCGATTATATAATGTGTGTATCTACAAGATTGTACATTTAGTTACAAATGATTCCAAATAACAAACGGCGGGAGTGGGACAGGCATGTGGTTTTTGGTTCTATGGTTGTTAGGTCTAATTTCAGGGGGAGTACACCTATATGTGTTAGGTTTTCCCGGAGAAATGAGCGAGATTAGCAGGGTGTTGCTGCTTCATCAGTTTGTGGTTACGTTTGGATTGGTTGGAGTGATTGGTTACGTTGTCAACATTGCCAGAGCGGATCAGACAGCCAAAATGTTAGGATGGCCTGGTGGACCATTTCAGGTTAAATACGGTTTTTCCCAGGTAGGGCTTGGAGTTATGGGGATTATGGCCATCTGGTTCCAAGGGAACTTTTGGGTTGGTGTATTGGTAACGATGTACATATACGGATTAAGTGGTCTTTGGTCACATACTTATGTCATGATTAAAAATCGCAAGGCAGATGGAGACAGTATCGGGAATCTCATTATGGATGTGGTGTATCAAACGTTTATCACGGTTCTCTCCGTATTGGCTGGTGGAATCTGGGTAATGTACTAAGCTGTAATTGATTTTTGCCTTACACAGCTTGAATCTCAATTAAACGATGAGGTGTGGTCGTGATGGTACAAAAAACCGTTGAACTTTCCGAAACACAAAAGGGAATCTATTTTGATTGTCAGGTGAATGATCCCGCTTCGTATAACATCTCAGCTTCAATGCAATTTGATCATCTTCAAATGGAGATATTTCGCCGGGCCATCGAATTGCTTATGTATGAGCAAGTGGTGCTGCGTACTCGGATTGAGATTCAAAATGATGTACCCGTGTTATCCGTTCATGAAGATATGGATTATTCACTTGCCTTGTGGGACCTAAGTAGCGAGAACCAGGAGAATCCAAAGGAACAACAGTTAGAAGCACTGGTGGATGAATGCATCGGGACACCTTTTGAGCTGGAGAAAGGTCCTCTGTTCCGTATAATGATTGTTCAGATGGATAAAAGCCGATATATTCTGACCTTATGTATTCATCATTTAATATGTGATGGCTTGTCGCTTGAACTGATGAGAAACAAACTTATCCAGTCATATACGTGTCTTCTTGAAGATCAGCCTGTGGATGTCAAGCTGGATGAAGGATTCATCTCTTATGTTGAGGCAGAGAACAAGAAACTGCACGAAAACAAGTACTCCAAAGAACAGGAATACTGGTTGAACAAAATGAAGGGAGCGGAACCTCTTTCTCTAAAACATGACTTTCCAGCAGGTTCTGTACAAGAAGGGATTGGTCATGAACTGCGATTTGATATTTCGGAATCGTTAATGGCTGATATTACACAGATGTCCAAAGATAATGAAGTAACCGTTTTTATGTTCTTTATGGGTGCCTTTGGCATTCTTATGAGTAAATATGTCGGTACAGATGATATCACCTTTGCCTCCCCATATTCTCATCGTCCCGGTATGGACTTGGAAGAAACGATTGGATGTTTTGTCCATATGTTGCCTATGCGATTCCATATTGACCTCGAATCAACTCTAAAACCTCTGCTGCAACAAGTAGCCACAACCTGGATGGATACGTACAGGAACATCGGATATCCCAATAACCTCATTGTCAGAGACAGCATGTTACAGGCTCAACCCGGATCACCATCGTTGTTTGATATCTCCTTTGTTTATGATTCCTATGAGGAAGATATGCTCGGAACTCGTATTCTGGATCAGGATAAGGTTACGTTTCCAGGAGATCTAATGGTGGTGTTGAGTCGTTCACCGCAAGGAGCTCAGTTGAAGCTGCAATATAAACCGAGCTTGTTCCGTGAAGATTCAATGGAGCGAATGGGCCAACGATTTCTATATTTGCTGAATCAACTAGTAACCAATTCTGAGCAAAAAATCAGGGAGTTCAGCCTCCTGATGCAAGATGAGAAAGAAAACCTACTGTACCGATTCAATCAAACTTCTTATTTTCCCTACACTCCACAACATATTATGGATATATTTCACGATAAAGTAGCACGTTTCCCGGAGCGGGTAGCTCTATTGGAAGGGAAGCAGCATCAGACCTATGCGCAGGTCAACGCAAAAGCGAATCAATTGGCTAGGCAGATCGTTGCGAGTAAAAAAAGTGATAACGCGGCAGTTGGCGTGCAGATGCCACGTTCCTCGGATATGGTCATTGCCCTATTGGCTGTATTAAAAGCCGGATGTGCTTTTGTACCTGTAGACCCTTCCTACCCTTTGTCCAGAAAGGACTATATTATATCGGATGCAGACATATCCATAGTGCTGGCTATGCAGCCCGAAAAAGATGACGAGACTCTGGATGTCCAGTACATCTACGTTGAGGGCGATCAGGCCTATACGGGGGATGTCTCAAACCTCGAAGAGGCGCTGAATCCGCATAGCCTTGCCTATATCATGTACACGTCCGGATCAACAGGCAAGCCCAAAGGAGTCATGATTGAAAATCATAGCGTAGTTAATACACTGCTTGATCTGGAGCGTCGTTTTCCAATGCAGGCGCAGGATGTTTACTTGCTGAAAACAGCATATACCTTTGATGTGTCGGCCACGGAACTTTTTGGCTGGTTCATGGGTGAAGGCGCACTAAGTATTCTTGAGCCTGGAGCAGAAAAAGACCCTGCTCGTATTGTGTCTACGGTGGCATCACATAAGGTTACGCACATCAACTTTGTTCCAACGTTATTCCGTCTTTTTCTGGAAACGATGGAGCTTCGCTCCGATCTGTCAGCATTGGAAACGCTGAAATGGATGTTTGTTGGCGGAGAGGCAGTCACGCCAGACATCATTGAGAAATTTAACAGGTTAGGCATTAGAGCAAGTCTTGAAAATGTTTATGGTCCAACCGAATGCACCATATGGGTTTCTCATTATCCATTAAGCCATTACGAAGGCTTGGGCAATGTACCGATTGGCTACCCGCTCAATGAGTCCAGATGGTATGTCGTCGGAAATCAAGGTGAGCTTCAGCCGTTAGGTATTCCAGGGGAGCTTTGTCTTAGCGGTGTTGGGCTTGCACGTGGATATCTGAATCTGGAACAGATGACCCGAGAGAAGTTTGTCCCTAATCCTTTCTTTCAAGAAGGACAGGACGCAGAGCATTTCAGGTACATGTACCGTACAGGGGATCTGGTACGTTCACTCCCAAGTGGTACGATCGAATATCTGGGACGCATTGATTTTCAGGTTAAAATTCAGGGAGCCAGACTGGAGACAGGCGAAATTGAGAATACCCTGTCATCCTATCCGGGTGTCATCCAGACCGTGGTAGTCATGAAATCATTTGAAGGTAGGTCCGGCTTGCTGTATGCCTACTATCTGTCAGAGCAGGAGCTACCTTCTGTCGAATTGAGAGAGCATCTGTCTCGTTTGTTACCGGCATATATGATACCATCCGTTTTTGTACATAAATCCGAATTTCCATTGAATAGCAGTGGGAAGATTGACCGGAAGGCACTCATGGCAGATATCACGCATGCTCACGCTTCCAGTACGTTCTATACCGCTCCGTCTTCTGAGCTTGAGAAGGTTATAGCCGAAGTGTGGACCGAAGTGCTCGGTGTTGAGAGAGTAGGGCGCGATGACCATTTCTTTGAATTGGGCGGAAATTCATTTTCTGTCATTCAGGCTCACAATAAACTTAAGCATTATACCGATGTGGAGTTCCCTGTGCCTCGTTTTTTCGAATGCCCGACATTGCGTCAATTTGCAGCGCTGGGACCGAAAGATGAGGGAGTTCGGATACCGACTGAAAGGGAACAATTGTTTCAACGAAAAGACGGCATTATGCGTGAGGACATTGCAATTGTGGGCATGGCGGTGAATGTGCCGGGTGCTGAGGATATAAGGGAGTTCTGGAGTAACCTTGTTGAACGGCGGGAAAGCATTCACTTTTATAGTGATGATGAATTGAGGGAGCTTGGTGTCGAGGAAGCGTTGCTGCGTTCACCTCGTTATGTCAAGGCAAAAGGACGTGCCAACGGCATCGATGAGTTTGATGCAGGGTTCTTTGACTATACTCCCGGTGAAGCCAAAATGATGTCTCCCCAATTCAGACTTCTGTATCAGGGAATATGGGAAGCGCTGGAGGATGCAGGCTGCAGGCCGGATGAAGCGGGTAAGGTGGGTGTGTTCCTTGGCGGGTCCGATGACTTCGAATGGTACCGTCAAGTGCTTTTTAACGATGCTAACTATAGCAGTAAATACGAAGCATTTACCCTCAGCACCAATCATTTTCTCGCTACCCGAATGGCTTATAAGCTGAACTTAAAAGGGCCGGCCTATACCGCTCTAACGGGATGTTCTACTTCATTGGTTACACCTCATCTGGCATGTCAATCTTTGATCGTTGGAGAATGTGATGTGGCCGTGGCTGGTGGGATCACCGTGGAGTTGCCCAATGAAGGGGGTTACATATTTGAGGATGGCATGATGTTCTCCACAGATGGACACTGTCGTCCATTTGATGCGGCAGCGAGTGGAACCGTCTTCTCCAATGGTATGGGAATTGTGGTGCTGAAGCGGGTAACCGATGCTCTGCGGGACGGAGATCATATCTACGGGGTTATTAAAGGCTCAGCAATTAACAATGACGGACAAGAGAAACTTAGTTTTCTTGCTCCAAGCGTAAGCGGACAGGCTGAAGTCATTCAGGATGCTTATAAGGTAGCCGGAGTAGACCCGGAAACGGTGAGTTATATCGAAGCACATGGTACGGGAACGTTGCTTGGTGATCCAATTGAAGTAAACTCGTTAACTCGGGCCTTTGCTTCCGACCAAAAGCAATTTTGTTATCTGGGTTCGGTCAAAGGCAATGTGGGACATATGGATACTGCCGCAGGTGTGGTTGGTTTAATCAAGGTAGCGCTCAGTCTTGGACAAGGTTATATCCCTGGAACAGCGAATTATGAGCAACCTAATCCCAAAATTGATTTTTTGAATACGCCATTTAAAGTTAATGCACAAGGGGTGGACTGGAAACAGGGCAATGTTGGAGTCATGCGCGCAGGAATCAATTCATTTGGTGTGGGGGGCACGAATGCTCACATGGTATTGGAGGAGGCTCCCAAGATGGAGAAGTGCAGTCCGGATGATGACGTAAATATATTGCTTTTTTCCGCCAAAACAGAGTACTCGCTGAACCGCACCGCTGAACGGATTATGGAACATCTGACTCAGCAGCCGAATCAATCTGTATCGAACGCAGCGTGGACCTTGCAGTCAGGTAGATCTGTTTTTGCGTATCGTAAGGCACTCATTCTGGATAAGACATGGAAAGATAATCCGGACAAGCTGATACAGCAGCTGGGAAAAGCACGCGTATACCATTCGGCTCAAGGCACTCGTCCCGTATACTTTATGTTCCCCGGACAGGGCAGTCAGTATCAGGGAATGGGTGCAGAACTATACAGATCTACAGAGCAAGCAGGCCTGGCTCCAATCTTCAGAAGTTATATTCAGGAAATATTGGACCTTCTGCCCGCGGAAGAACGAGAAGATATGCTTTCCGTTGTATACGGTGATCAGCAGCCTGAGCGAATAAACCAGACGGAGTACAGCCAATTCGCACTGTTCATGACAAGTTATGCGCTGGCCAAGTCACTGCTGGATCTGGGCATCAAGCCAGATGGCATGATCGGACACAGCATTGGTGAATTGGCTGCTGCAGCGGTAGCGGGTGTGTTCGAACTCGGAGATGCAGTCAAGTTAGTTCGACTTCGCGGACGTCTGATGCAACAACAACAACCCGGGGTTATGCTTGCCATTATGGCGGATGCACAGCAGGTGAAGTCACAACTGGAGGAAGACATGTGGCTTGCCCTGGTGAATACTACAGGTTCCAGTGTGATTGGTGGGACAGCTGAAGCCATTTCACGGATGGAAGCCAAGGCTGAAGGACTGGGCTGGAAGTGCATTCGTGTGAAGACTTCCCATGCATTCCATACGCCAATGATGAATCAGGCCGCTGAGGAATTTAGACGTTATATAGCAGAGCATTCACTTCATACGCCACAGATCCCTTTACTGTCCAACACCAGTGGAACATGGGCGCTTGGAGATGAAATCACACAACCTGACTATTGGTCCCGTCATATTTTACAGCCGGTGTTATTTGAATCAAACCTGGCTGAAGTGCTGAAGGATGAGCGGGCTGTATTAATTGAAGTAGGTGCAGGACGAACGCTAGGCTCCTTTGCCAGACAGCACAGTCTATCAAGAGATTCCCAGACGGTACTGAATATGCTGCGTCACGTAAGGGAGACGGAGCAGGACAGTATCTATGTGAACCGCAGACTTGCGGAGTTATGGTGCGAAGGCATTGAACCGGACTGGAAGGTGCTCAAAGGGCAGACGGTACGACGCAAATGCTCTCTGCCTACTTATGTTTTCAACAAACAATCCTATCCTGTGGGTGTTTCTCTTTCTAGCTCATCAGTAGTGGAAGGAATGGGTACCGGGGATGATAGGCAGCATGCAGATCAGGGAAAGGGAAGTGGCTCTACTCTAATAAAAGGGACAGTTTTTACTGGCGGTTCAGACCAACTGAAGCAGATTGTCCTTGATGCATATCGAACGATTTTTGGCATCGATGATCTAGATGAAGAGGTTAATTTCTTTGCGGTTGGAGGAGATTCTCTCAAAGCAGTCAGCTTGTCTGCATGGATCCGGTCTCATTTAGGAATTCAGCCTGAGGTAGCAGATATTTTCAATCATTCAACGCCTATTCAACTGGCGGAGCATCTCTATGTCATGGCGAAACCAAAAGTGGACCAACAGATAATTCAATCTGCACCCACTATGGATGCTTATCCAATCTCTTCTGCACAGATGCGTATGTTCACACAAGCGATGCTTGATCCAGGCAATACGGCATACAACCTACCGTCTGCAACCATTATTGAAGGTGAATTGGACCGTATAAGAGTTGAGGCTGCTTTGCAGAAGTTGATGCAACATCATGAGGCGCTCAGAACATCGTTTGAGATACGGGGCGTTGAGATCGTTCAGATCATCCAACCTTCGGTTCGCTTAAGTATGGGCTACGCAGAGCAGCATGTGGCAGATGACCAAGAGTTGCCTGCGATGATCGAGACATTGATTCGTCCTTTTGATCTGGGGAGAGCTCCGCTTATGCGGGTTGAACTGATTAAGATAGGCGAGCGCAGGCATCTGTTATTCTTTGATATTCACCATATTATCGCGGATGGTACATCTGTCGAAATCATTACTCGTGACTTCAATGATTTATATTTTGGCAAAGAGCATGTAGTCCGATTGCAGTACAAAGATTACGCGGTATGGCAGCAGCAACGTCTTGCTTCACAGGAATACATTTCACATCAAACGTACTGGCTGGACCATCTTGGCCCTTCTTTACCTGTGCTGGAGCTTCCACTTGACCATGAGCGTCCATCACAGCGATCCATGCAAGGGGGACGTCTCCATTTCACGTTGAATCGTTCGGTAACACAACACTTGCACGAGCTGGCTTCCTCATCGGAAGCATCCATGTATATGGTAATGCTAAGTGTGTGGAATCTTCTTCTCGCACACCGCTCAGATCAGCAGGACATTGTGGTAGGAACGCCTGTTGCAGGAAGGATGCAAGAGGAGTGGAAAGAGACGGTAGGCATGTTTGTTAATATGATTGCGATGCGGAATTTCCCAACGTTTGATCGTACGTATACTGATTTTTTACGCGAACTTAAACAACATACACTGGATGCTTTTGCGTATCAGGAATATCCGTTTAATGAGCTTGTGGCACAACTGGGCGTGACACGTGAGTTGAACCGAAATCCGGTATTTGATGTTTGTTTTGATTATCAGAACATGGATTTGCATGGACTTGAACTTCATGGTTTGCAATTCAGTTCTTTTCCCGTGGAGACGGGTACGTCTACTTATGATCTGTTAATGACCTGTCAAGAAAACAGGGAGAAGCAGGTGATTGAAGGATATATCGAATACTCGCTGGATCTGTTCCGCCGGGACACAGTTGAAGGTATGATGCAGGAGTTTATCGGACTCTGCGAAGAGGTTGTACAACAGCCCAATCTGTCTCTGAGCGAACTGTTTGAGAGAAACGAACGTTCTCACGAGCACCCAGTCCATCGTCTTGCTGGTCCACGTCTGGATTACTATCCTGCGGTGGGTCTGCATCGGCTGTTCGAGCTGCAGGCAGAACTCACACCAGACAAGAAAGCTCTCCTTGTATCATCCGGAGCCGCTTTTACCTACAGGGAGCTTAATGAAAAAGCTAATACGCTGGCTTGGAAGCTGATTGATCAAGGTGTGCGCCGGGATGAACCTGTAGGCATATTATCCAGACGAGATGAATCGTTGATCATTATGCTATTGGCGGTGCTGAAAGCTGGGGCGGCTTATGTGCCTCTGGACCCTGCTTTTCCGCAGCAGCGCATCGTGAATATGATCGAAGATAGCCGAATGAACGTATTGCTGTGTACGCCTGATGAAGAAGGCACAGTGACTTTTAGCAGAGAGCGATTTGTGTATGATCCAACTGCCCAGGATGTGCGCTCATCCGTTAACCCGGACATAAGCCTCCTGTCTTCGGATCTGTCCTGTGTGATTTTTACCTCAGGATCGACGGGGCGTCCCAAAGGGGTCATGATTACTCATGAGGCAATGGTCAATTTTGTTGAGGACATCAGGCACCGACATATTTTTGCACATGAGACAGATCGCATCATCAGTGTAACGACCATATCTTTTGATATTTTCGGATTTGAAGTGTGGACACCATTATGCACCGGATATTCGTTGTATCTGGCCAATGAGCAGGAGCAGCTTGACCCGGCTCTTGCTTCCCGTCGAATACGTGAACATGGTGTTACACACATTCTTAGCACGGTCTCACGCATTAAGGCATTTGTCGAAAATCCGGAATTCGCTCAGACGCTGGGCAATCTGCGGTGTGTTCTTACCGGAGGGGAAAATGTCCCTGTGGGACTTCTCACCGATCTGAAGCGGCTTACGCCCGCTCGAGTCTTTAACATGTATGGACCAACGGAAACTACAATCTGGTCAACGACCAAAGAATTGAATGACACAGCCGCAATTACCATTGGCAAGCCCATTACCAATACAGAGATTTATATTCTGAATGATGAAGGTGAAATACTGCCACCTGGCAGTTATGGAGAGCTGTGCATTGCAGGAAAAGGATTATCCCGCGGTTATCTGCATAATGCAGCTGAGACCGATGCCCGATTCATGGCAAACTCCAATGTTTTGGGAGGCCGTTTGTACCGAACTGGCGATCTGGCCCGTATACTGCCGGATGGGGATGTTGAGTTAATGGGACGGTTGGATCAGCAGGTGAAGATTCGTGGCTACCGGATTGAACTGAATGAGATTGAGCAGGCAGCGATGAATTATGAACGTGTAAGAGAAGCTGTCGTTAAGGTAGAAGGGGCCGAGTCACATTCATTGCAATTAATCCTTTTCTACAGTCTGAAGCCTGGGATTGGGCCTTCCGTTATGGGGGATGAAGACGTACAGCTTCGGACCTGGTTAAAGCAGCGGCTTCCACAGTACATGATGCCTTCTCGCTTGATTCGTCTGGAAAATCTGCCTGTGCTGCCTAATGGCAAACTGAATCGCAATGCCCTTCGTCTGGCTGATTTTGAAACGGGAGAGAGGGCTAACCCGGCTCTGGTTTATGGCTCATCGATTCAAGGAATCGAGCGGGCAAAAGTTGATCTGGAGCAGATGCTTATTGCAGCGTGGAAGGAAATATTGAATCTGGATACGGTTAATATCCATGATCACTTTTTTGACATTGGAGGCAACTCGCTGGGGCTTATTCTGATCAATAATCGGCTGAATACCTATCTGGATAAAAGCGTTCCGCTGGTGCAATTGTTTGAGCATTCCTCCATTGCATCACTGGTCAATCATCTGGTGGCTGAGCACGTGCTGCCGACAGTTACACAACAGGTACAAGAGGAGAGCGGGCATATCGCTTCGACTGGATATCCTGTTACGAACCCGGACCCGACAACAGCTCCCAAAGAGTATGTGATGAGCACAGTTGAACACAGCAAAGTGGAACAGAGCAGACCAGATCAGAGCAGACCGGAACAGAGTATCCAGTTTGCCTCAGAACACAGTAGCAGAATTCCTTCTTCGTCGGATATCGCAGTCATTGGCATGGCAGGGCATTTTCCCGGTTCAAGAAATATTGAGGAGTTCTGGGATAACCTAATGGCAGGTAAGGACGGTATCACCCGTCTGGATGAAGATGATCTAACCGCTGCGGGTGTACGACCGGAAGACTTCAAACATCCCGATTATGTACGGGCCAAAGGTGTACTGCAAGACACTGAGTATTTTGACTCCGGATTTTTCGAATATCCGCATCAGGAATCCAATATGATGGATCCGCAAATACGGCTGCTGCATCAGTGCTCATGGGAGGCGCTTGAGCATGCCGGATGTGATCCTTACAGTTATGAGGGATCTATAGGATTGTTTGCCGGAAGTGGACTGAGCTTACCATGGATGGTGCAATTTCTAGGTCGTTCCGGTAATTTGCTACAGGCTTTTGAAGCCATGACTTTAAATGAAAAGGACTATATTACAACCCGAGTATCTCACAAATTAAATCTGAGAGGGCCGAGTATGGCAGTCCAGACCGCATGTTCGACTTCTTTGGTCGCTATCCACCAAGCTGCTGAATCTTTGATTCGGGGAGAGTGTGATGTGGCACTTGCGGGAGGTGTCTCTATCTCCTATCCGCTCAAAGAAGGTTATCACTGGCATGAAGGCATGATTTATTCCAAGGATGGTCATTGCAGACCGTTTGATGAGCAGGCATCTGGTACTGTGTCTGGTAATGGATGCGGAATGGTTGTGCTCAAGTCACTCCGCGACGCGCAGAGAGATGGAGATCATATCTATGCAGTCATTAAAGGTTCAGCGATTAATAATGATGGCATGGACAAAATTGGATATACGGCACCGAGTGTGGCCGGGCAGGTCAAGGTTATTCAATCTGCCCTGCATCGTTCGGGAGTATCTCCAAAAGAGATCTCCTATCTGGAGGCGCATGGAACAGGAACCAAATTGGGTGACCCGATTGAAATCGAAGCGCTCAGGCAGTCATGGGGAACAGATCGTAGAAATTATTGTGCTCTAGGTTCTGTGAAAGCCAATATTGGACATCTTGATGCGGCAGCAGGTGTCGCCGGTTTTATTAAAACCGTACTGACGCTTTATCACCGGGTGGTTCCGCCACAGATTCACATGAATCGGACGAATCCGATGTTGGAGCTGGAGCATAGTCCCTTCTATATCAACAAGGAGCCACAGCCATTAGAAGAGGCGAAGGGTATCCTGCGAGCGGGTGTCAGTTCGTTTGGGATCGGGGGGACCAATGCTCACGTCATTCTGGAGCAACCACCCGTCCAAGAGAGCCAAGCGAGTTATGAATCTTTGCTTCTGCTGCCCTTCTCGGCCAAGAGTGAATCTGCGCTGGAACGCACGTACGATTCGGTTCTACAGGCGATCCATGCATTGCCGGAGCAGTTGCCCAATGCTGCGTGGACTCTGCAAAAGGGAAGAAGCAGATTCATTCATCGTAAAGCACTGATCGTTGTGGACGGTTATATTCCGCCAAGTGAGCAGTCTATAGAGTTCGAGACACAGGCAAGTGTGATGAATGGGAAGCCTAAGGTCATGTTTTACCTTAGCGGGAATGCAAGTTGGGAAGCTCGCAAGATTCGGGAACTATATGCTTCTGTGTATCGCAGCCAGGTATCAGAGATATTTAAACAGCACTTTGAAGAGATACTGAACCTCTTTGAGTCCAAGGAACAGTATGCCATTCGCCAAGGCATAGGGCGATCGTTAACCGATTCAAGGCTTGAGCGCATGCAGTGCTTTGTTGTGCAATATGCTCTTTATCAAACCGTGATGCAGCTTGGTATCAAGCCGGATGCTGTCTGTGGACAAGGCGTTGGCGAACTGGTGGGGTTGGTCATTAGTGATGCACTTGATCCAGTACATGCCGTGGGGCTTCTATACAATCTGGAGCATTGGTCACTAGAAGAAGGAGCATTGTCAGATGCTATGACAGGAAGGATGACAGATGCAACTGTAACAGACCTTGCGTCGAGCATTGCACCACTGTTATCTCCAAATTTCCTGTTTACGCTGCTAAATCGCAAGACGCTTTCTGAATCTGCTGGGCATACGCTGTGGATCGTTTCGAATCAACAGCAGGATACAGACCAAATAGTCCCGGATTCATTATCAGAGCCAAACATCATAGCTCTTACTGGAGATCGTCAGAGCTTGCTTGAGGCAGACGTGTATTTAATGAAAGTACTTGCTTTTTGCTGGTGCTCTGGCATGGAGTTGGATTGGGAACAGTTAAACGGAACGGGGCGCAGGCAAAAAATCTCCCTGCCGACGTATTCCTTTGACCCCATTGTTCATCAACATGATGTTGCGTTGTATCAGCTTGCAGGTATGTCACAGGTTGCAGCGGGTTCTATCACAGCATTAGACCAATCTCCAGCTGGGAAAGTCAGGGTTCAACGGACTGATGATGAGATAAGGCATATATTGTCGCAATTGTGGCAGGAGTTGCTTGGTAATGGAGCAGTCGGCCTTGAAGATGATTTCTTTGAGCTTGGGGGTCATTCATTAAAAGCGATTACCTTGGCGTCGAGGATTAAAGAAATGTTTGGACTGAATTTGGGGCTGGAAGAGGTTTTTGATCATTCTGTGTTTGAACACATGGTTCAATGGATTGCTGAACATCAGGTTACAAGCCACTCTGATTCAGTGAACCCAATCTTGCCTGTACCTAAGAAAGAGAAATACAAGACCACTTCTGCACAGCGAAGAATGTATGTGGTGCATGAGTGGATGAAAGGGGAGAGTACAGCGTACAATCTCGCCAGTTCCTATAGGGTAAGGGGAAAACTTGACCCTACGCAATTCAGAGTAATAATGGATGCACTGGTAGAGAGACATGAAGCATTCCGTACCAGATTTGAAATGATTGACGGTGAGCTTTTCCAAATTGTGGAGGATCAGGTTCCAAGCGTGGTGGAGTTGCTGGAATTAGAAACGGCAGGGTTAGAACAGGTCATGGAATGGATCAAGCCTTTTGATCTGACCAGCGCACCATTGGTTCGTGTTAAGCTCATTCGCCTTTCTCAAGAGGAACACATCTTATTCATCGACATGCATCATATCATTTCGGATCAGAGTTCCATTGCTATCCTGATGCAGGATTTTGCTCGCATGTACAGAGGAGAAACATTGCAATCTCTTGATATTCAGTATAAGGATTATGCGGAATGGCGTGATGAAGCTGCGTCACATGGACAATCTGTTGAAGACGCCGATTTTTGGATACGGGAATTCGAAGACATGCCTGCACCGGTTGAATTGCTTACAGACTTCCCAAGACATGGCGCGTCATCCTACAGCGGAGACAGACGTTCCATTGAACTTGGTGAGTCGTTAAGCACACAGGTCAATGACTTCTGTACTCAACAAGGGCTTACACCCTATATGTTGTTCATGGCAACTTTGAATCTATTAATCTGGAAGTATACGGGTCAAGACGACTTGGTCGTTGGTACAGCGGTTGCGGGGCGTGAGAAGCCAGAACTCAATAACGTTATGGGTATGTTCGTGAACATGCTTGCCATTCGCACCAGCATGGACAGAGAATGCTCCACAGAGGCGTATTTGAATGAGATGCGAGGCAAGCTGTTATCCTGTTATGAGCATCAACAATATCCTTATGAAGCACTGGTGGAACAACTTGGTCTATTCGGTGATTTAAGCCGCAACCCCCTATTTGATGTGGTGCTAAATTACATTAATATGGGAACCGATGATCCTGAAGCCGGGGAACTGATGCTTGAACCATGGGTCGAAGGTAAGGTGGATGCCAAATTTGATCTGACTTGGACACTGGTCGAACATAAACAATGTTACACGGTTGAACTTGACTATCGCTCAGATTTGTTTAAAGCCGAGTCCATGGAACTGATGCTGGATAAATTCCGGTATATCCTGTCTCAGATCACAACAGGGGATAATGAACGAATTGGTCAGATTAAGCTCACTACACCGGAGGAAGAGGAATGGCTGCTGTACGGAGTCAACGATAATGCTACCCAGTATCCGCGAGATGCGACCATTTCCCAATTATTCGAGGAACAAGTTCATGTGCATGCACAGAAGACAGCATTGGTCTGGGAAGACGGTGAATGGAGCTATGCGGATCTGTATGAACGTGTTCAGTGGCTGGCGTTCAGATTGCTTGGACAAGGGGTGAAATCAGGCTCTAGTATTGCTCTCATTCTGGACCGTGGACCGATCCAGATGATCAGTATTCTTGCTACACTCCAAGTGGGTTGCAGTTATGTTCCGATCGACCCGGCTTCGCCGCCATCGAGAATTGAATTTATTTTGCAAGATTCCGATGCGGCTGTGTTATTGACTGAAACGGCGTATGCCTCCACATGGCAATCTGTAGTTTCTTGTATCGTGCCCGCAGATGAACTGGCAGCATTTGATTCAGGAGACATGCAGGAGCCCGTTGAACATATGAACAAGACTGCTCTTGACCCGGCTTATATCATTTATACATCAGGGTCAACAGGAACCCCGAAAGGGACTGTGATGAGTCATCGCAATGTGACCAAAGTCATGAAAAATAGTAATTTTGTCACCGTTGTGCCAGAGGATCGTATCCTGCAAATTTCTAACTATGCGTTTGACGGTTCCATTTTCGATATTTTTGCTTCATTAATAAATGGCGCTACTCTTGTATTAATCTCAAAAGAGACCATTTTGGATATGGCTCGTTTGGCGGATGTCATCCAACAGCAACGGATTTCAGTATTTTATATTCCAACATCCTTGTTTAATATGCTGGTGGATTGGGATGCTGATTGCTTGAAGAATGTGCGTAGAGTGATGTTTGGTGGTGAAGCTGCATCGGTGAGTCATGCCAACAAAGCGCTTGCATGCGTGGGGCCGGGCAGGCTGTTAAATGGATATGGGCCAACGGAAGCAACCTTTTTTGCCTCCTACCACTTATTACAGCAAACAGAGCCTTATACTGGCTCACTGCCCATAGGTTACCCCCTGTCTAACACAGCTTTGTATGTTCTGGATGATGAGCTGAAGCCTGTGCCACCCAACGTTCCAGGTGAACTGTATATCAGTGGGGATGCGGTAGGTATTGGATATCTTAACCGTGAGGATCTTACGCGAAAACACTTTCTTGATGATCCCTTCCGCAAGGGAGAACGAATGTATCGGACAGGTGACATCGTCAAACGTCTGGCTGACGGCAGTCTGATTTTTATTGAACGTTCGGATTTCCAGGTCAAAATCAGAGGTTTCCGCATTGAGTTATCGGAGATAGGCAATTGCATGGAGCGTCTTTCGGGAGTTCGTGATGCCTTTGTCATGACAGTTACAGAACCATCAGGAAGTCTATACATTGCCGCTTTTTATACAACCGATACTGGAGCAGATGCTGAGTATATTCGAAGAGAACTTCACCAGCAGCTGCCAGAGTACATGGTGCCTGCACGAATTATTCGAATGGATCATCTTCCGATTAATGCCAATGGCAAAGTGGACCGAAGGGCATTGTCCGAGCATTTGGTTGAAGAGCAGCAAAGGTCTCTGGAGGTGAGTTCACCTCGGGCAAAAACAGAGCGTGTCATTCTTGCCGCCATGCGACAGATCCTGGGTAATCCAGGCATTGGTGTGGAAGATCACTTCTTTCAAAATGGGGGGCATTCGCTCAAAGCGATTGCATTCACTCAAATTTTGGCAAAAGAAGGAATTGCCATCAATGTGAACGAATTATTCCAATATCCGACAGTTAGAGGACTTGCCAAATTGGTAGATATTAATCCTCCGGCGTCAGTTTGGTCCGAAGATAGCCTGCATATTCAGTCCCCGATAGTCATACCACAGGACATAACACTTCATGAGAAACAACTGGACAGCCTGGTCCTGCATGTCTTAAACAGCTGCAATCAGGTTTCATCTTTTATGGCGGGCATGACCCCTATGGGTCAATTCCCACTATCTCCAATTCAACAAGCACATGCTTCTACGACTTCACGAGCAAGCGGATTTACAACAACGCTGGAAGGCGAATTGAATGAACAAGCTGTAAAACACCTGATTCTTGGGGTTATATCCCGGCATCAGTTGCTGCACAGCATGATATATGAGGAAGAACAATTGTATTGGCATCCATGTGATATATCGTTAGCGGCGGACATGCTGCAACAGCTTATCCCATATCTTGATATTCGTCATTATGCTTCGGCTACGATTGAGCAGTTGGAGTACAAACTGGTTCAGTCTCTGTTACACAAAACGTATACGTTGAAGGAACTACCTTGGCGTCTGTGTATTTTGCGTACAGGAGCAACAGAGCATAAGCTGATTTGGAGTTTTGATCACCTTGCGTTTGATGGTATGAGTGCCCAGATCATCAAGCAGCAACTTGAGTCGAAGGCATTATATAGACCGCAAGGTATAGAGATCGAGAGTGATCTTCTGTACCAAGTACGAAATTATGAGGATTATGTAAATTTTCTGTCTCAAGGCCCCATAGGGGTATCAGAAGATGAAATGGAGAAACAATTTTCGCTTCAGGCATGGAATAGATGTAACGCCATCGTCATGAACAAGTTGAAGGAAACAGAAACATTGTCGCCTTCAGCGATGACTGTCGAGTTGTCCCTTGCAGGGAAGGAGCCTGCAGATGTTTGGTGGACATGCTTTAAAACTTTTTCCAACATCATTGCGGCTTATCTGAACATAAGCCAATTGCCAATAGCCCTGGTGCATTACGGAAGGGAGTATGGCGAAGAATCCTACTATGATTATGTGGGAGAATTCCTAGATCTGATTCCAGTGCTGGTAGACAGTGAATTCACACAGGAAGATCTGTTGGAACGTCTGGAATTTACGAAGCAACACAGCATTAACTTTATGGCACTTACACATGATTCTTCCCTCTCGGCACAATATGATGGCATACAGGAACAATTGGGAACTGCCTACAGGCAAGCAGAACAGGAGACGCGTCAGATGATTCTGTTTAATTATCAAGGCTTCATCTCCAGTAGCGAAGCGATCCCAATGTCGTCTCAGTCGTCGGATGACCAAGATTCGAATTCGGGACTCGCCCAATTCGAATGGGTTATTCGCTACGACGAAGAGTGTCTGTACGTACATCTGGCCTGTCAGGCTGGTCTGGACATCAAACGTATGAAACAGCTGATTGATGACAAGCTTGGTAGCGATGTGAGAGTGGTAGTTCACAATGAGGCAATGGAGGTGCAACATGTCCAGTAAATCCATACAGCGAGGACCCGAGCTGATTGTGCCAGAACATTATTCAACAGTGGCTGAGATGCTAATCTACATTGCAGATACTCATCCAGAAAAGGGAATGACCTATATCAGCTCTTCAGGTGACGAACAGTTTGAATCATATCCTGAATTACTGATGCAGGCGCGCAAGTACCTGCAGTCTCTTCAGGAGCAAGACATCCAACAAGGACAGGTTGTTATTTTGGAAATTGACCAGTCACAGGAATTTTACCGTACCTTTTGGGCTTGTATGCTGGGGGGCATTATTGTCGCCCCGGTTAGTCCTCCGGCTGCCTGGGAACCAGGCTCAGCCGGTCTGGAGAAATTCACGAAAGTGTGGGAGGTACTCGGGCGTCCAGTCGTTATCGTCGAGGAAGCCTACATGCCCAAGTATAAACAGCTTGCGGAAAGTCCGGTATTCAAAGGTCTTATGTTGATTAGCGTGAACCAGCTTCAAGCAGGCCAGCAGATGGCTGATCTATGCCCAACCTCTCCTGATGACATTGTGTTCCTGCAATTCTCATCAGGAAGCACGGGAATTCCCAAAGGTGTGCAGTTAACAAATCACAATATTATCGCCAACAGTATTGCATGCAAGACTTTTCTTGGAGCTGAAGAAGGAGATAATGTGTTTACCTGGTTGCCGCATACGCATGATATGGGGATATTTGGACAGCATCTGACACCCGTCCTGAGTGGAGCCAACATTATGGTGATGTCACCTTATACCTTCGTACGGTCGCCTTATCTGTTCTTGCGCAAGATTACGGAGCATCAGGGAAAATGGTTTTGCTGTACCAATTTCGGTTTCGAATGGATGGTTCAGAAGATCCCGGATTCCAAGCTCTCAACGCTTGATCTGTCTTCACTGCGTATGACCTTGAATGGTGCAGAGCCTATATCAACGTCTGTTATCGAGCGATTTGTCAAAAAATTCAGCTCTTGTGGCTATCGTTCCAATATGATGTTTCCTGCGTATGGCATGGCAGAAGCGACAGTAGGTGTATGTACCTCCAGACTGGGGGAAGAGCCGCGAATTGAACGTATTTCGCGTTCGCGGCTGGTGCAGGAAGGACTGGCTGTGCCAGTACAGCTGCCTAGCAGTGATAGCCATACTTCGGATGTGATCGAATTTGTCCATGAAGGATATCCCATGACAGGGATTCAGATCCGGATTGCGGATGAACAGGGTGAAGTGCTGGATGAGCGGGTCGTTGGCGAAATCCAGATCCGTGGGGAATCGGTAACCTCCGGATATTACAGTCTTCCGGAGATCAATCGTGAAATGTATGTGGATGGGTGGCTTCGCACTGGAGACTTGGGTTATATGGCTGATGGCTCCCTGGTTGTAAGCGGACGAATCAAGGACATTGTGTTTATTCGGGGACAGAACCATTATGCGCATGATCTTGAAGAAATTTTGTACCAGAATAGCAGCATTCCGAGAGGGAATCTGACGGTAGTCGGGCACTTTAACAGCCTCAAACAAGTAGAAGAGCTGCTTGTATTTGTTAAATACAAATCGGGCACTCCACAGTTTCTGGATGTACGACAGGATCTGATCCAACGTATGAGGGCTGGATTGGGTATTGAGATAACCCATGTTCTCCCAATCAAGGTTATTCCCAAAACGACGAGTGGCAAGGTCCAGCGCTTCATGCTGAGAAACGAATATGAGCGTGGAGTATTTACCAAGGACATCGAGGCCATTGAAGAGCTGATTCGCGAAAACACGCAACAACAACACGAGACGGTTTCCGCATCCTCTTTGGAGTATACCGTACGCAAAGCCTGGGCCGAAATTCTTCAATTGCCCGCAGGAAAGATTGAGATGGATACTTCTTTTCTCGCACTTGGAGGCAATTCCATTCTCTCTTATCAATTACTTGACAAGCTGTCTGCACATATGGGACGTGAATTAGGACAAGAACTACTTGTTTTTTGCAGTACAGTACGTGAGATGGTGGAATATCTGCAGGAACTTCCAGCAGACACGAAGGACTTTGAACAAGCTGAAACCACAGATAATCACCTGAATGTACATCGTGCTATTGCTATTACCGGACTGTCTCTGCGTCTGCCTGATGCCGACACCCAAGAGCAGTTCTGGGGCAATCTGGTTAACGGGTTAGATAGTGTTGACCGGGTTAGTTTAGAGCGTGCAACACGTTCCAAGCAACCCGGTTGGGATGACTGGATTGGGGAACTGAAGCAACCGGATACGTTTGATCATGAGTTCTTTGAAATCTCGTCTGAACAAGCTGCATTTATGGATCCGCAGCATCGCAAGCTGCTGGAAGTTGCTCATGAGGCGCTGGAGGATGCGGGTATGCTCGTGGACCATGAGGATAAGCGTGATGTGGGTGTGTATGTAGGGATTAACCCAAGCACATACTTCGATCTGGTTATTGATTATATGAACCGGAGTCTTGGAAAGGCTGTTCATTCTCACGCTATGGTAGGCAATATGTCCAATATAGCAGCGGCCTCCATTTCACACATGTACAATTTTACAGGGCCGGCACTGTCGATAGATACAGCATGTTCTTCTTTTCTGGTGGCACTGACACAAGCTGTGGCGGCCATTCAGGACAAGCGTATCTCTGGAGCAGTTGTAGGTGGAGCGAACATTTTGGCTACATCGCATGTTCATCAACTATCACGCAATGCTGGAATCTGTTCTTCCACTCAACATACGAAGGTATTTGACCGGGAAGCAGATGGTTCAGTCTTGGGAGAAGGTGCTGTTGTTGTATATATAGAGCCGCTAACAGAGGCAATTCGCAACAATAAACATGTTTATGGTGTGATTCGCGGGACAGCGGTGAATAACGACGGATATTCCCTGGGCATTATGGCACCCAACCCTCAGGGGCAATATGAGGTACTCCGTGCCGCTTATCGCGACGCCAACCTAAACCCCAGCGAGATTTCTTATATTGAAGCACATGGATCGGGGACAAGGATTGGAGATCCAATTGAGGTGAATGCCTTGCTCCGACTGTTCCGGGAAAAGGGAGATACAAGCGATAATTCGATTGGATTAGGTTCAGTCAAAACCAATATTGGTCATTTATTTGCAGCCTCCAGTGGAGCCAGTCTTGCCAAGGTTCTTCTCAGTATGCAGCATGGGGAACTGGCACCAAGTCTGCATATGGATAATCCGAATCCGGCCCTCCGACTGGAGCAATCGCCGTTCCATATCGTTAGCGAGCATAAAACGTGGGATGTACCTGAAGGAAAAACACGGAAGGCAGGCATCAGTTCATTTGGCCTGGGAGGTACGAATGCCCACATTGTGCTGGAAGAATGGAAAGCCCCTGTCCGTGCAGCTGCCTCGGCACGGGGCCAATTGTTAACGTTCTCTGCCAAATCAGAGCAGGCTTTAAAAAAGCTGATTGATAACACGGAGCAATATGTGAAGAAACATGCGGACCTGGCACTAGAGGATCTTTGTTATACCCGGAACAGATATAGAAAACATTATCGGTATCGTGCAGCAGTAGCTGTCAGTTCAACCGGAGAGTGGAACATCGAAGAAATGGAATTTGGCTTCAAGCCTAGAAACCGAGCTGCTCGTGTCAATATTGTGGTTGGGGGGCATGAGATTCTCGGAGAAGATGAAGCTCAAGCTCGTAAGGTACTCAGGCCAGACGATTCTAATGAAGATACGGTATCAACCTTGAACTACTGGGTGATCTTGCTTGAGACACTTGTACGTCTGGTCCCTTCCATTCAAGAGATTCGAGGAATAGCTGCAGGAGAGGAACTTGTATCCAGAATACATCTGGATGGCGAGGAACATCACAGCGCTCATGCAAGCCAATCCATTCCAGTGAACAACAGAGTGACGTTAGACAGTCTGCAAGACACACCTGGCAAGATGGCAAACGCCGACATTGTAATTATGATTGCTGCAGATCAGACAGAGCAGCAGCTTGAATACAGTGGCAAGGAGAGCTTCATCCGCCTGTCTGCCGAGCCGACACTTACCATGGAGGATCAGCTTGCTTTATTGCTGGGACAGCTTTATGTACGTGGTGCTGCGCTGGATTGGGAACAGTTACATCCGAATGGCTCTGGCCAGATTGTACATCTGCCAGCACACCCATTCGAGCCGTATGTACATTGGATAGATGTGAATCAGGGAACGGAGGTCATGATATGACAAAAGAAGAAATTGAGCTTTTTCTCAAAAGTGAGATTGCTGCTGCGTTGAATCAGGAGCCAGAGGACATCGATGAAGAGATGAATTTTTTGAAAATTGGTGTCTCATCTGTGCAGGCGCTCAAGATCATTAATCGTGCGCGTAAGCATCTTCAAGTTGACATCAGTCCGGTTGCGTTGTTTGAATACAAAACAATTGCCGAATTCGCTGCCTATCTCAATGAATCTCTTCTTCAAGAGGGGGTTGCCGAATGATTGAAGTGGATGTAGAGCAAGAGATTATTCATGAAGCTGAATTGTTTGCTGCCCGTGAGATTCGTCCTTATGCTCAACAGATTCAGGAGCAGCAAGCCATTCCCAGAACATTGATCCGTGCCATGGCTGAAAAAGGTTACTTGGCTGCCTCGATCCCGGCTGAATATGGCGGCATGGGTCTCGGTCCTAGGGCGTACGGGCTGTTGACTGAAGTATTTGGCAAGGCTCTTCCAGCCGTTCGCAGCTTGTTAACGGTACATACTTCACTTGTAAGTGAAACTTTGGTACGTTTCGGAACGCCTGAGCAAAAATCGTCCTGGCTGCCCAAGTTGGTGAAGGGAGAATGGATTGCTGCCTTTGGCCTGACTGAACCGGAAGTTGGTTCAGATGCCAAAAGTGTAAAGACCGAGTGGAGAGAAGAATCGGACTGTTATGTTTTGAATGGAAAAAAGAAGTGGATCACGTTTGGACATCTGGCAGATGTATTTATCATTATTGCCTCGAATCAGGGACGAAGCACTGCTTTTTGGGTCGAACGCCAGTTTGAGGGTGTACAGACCCAACCTATTGAAGGTGTCATGGTTGCGGGAGAGACAGGTATAGCTGAGATTGATCTCCATGAGGTGCGTGTACCAAAGAATCACATTATTGGACGTCTGAATGGAGGTTTTGAGTACATCGTAACCGGGGCGCTGGACCAGGGCAGATATAGCATTGCCTGGGCAGGGCTGGCGATTGCGCAGGAAGCGCTGGATGCCATGGTGACTTACTCAAGGAAGCGGAAGCAATTTGATCAGAAGCTGAGTCATTTTCAGCTGATTCGCGGCATGATTGGAGATGCGGTGACAAAAGTCCATGCAGCACGAGCATTATGTTTACGGGCAGCCGAGCTGAGAGAAGCCAAGGACCCGCAGGCCGCCATGGAGACAACGATCGCCAAATATTTTACGTCCAAAGTTGCTGTTGAAGTTGCAAGTGATGCGCTACAGGTTCATGGTGCGAACGGAATTAGTAACCAATATCCTGTTGCCAGGCTGTATAAGGAAGCCAAAATTCTGGAGATTATTGAAGGTTCCTCTCAGATGCAGCAGGAGATGATCTCGCATTACGGATTAAAAGCCTATTACAAGCGTGGCGGTAGCGTATGACGTTCTGTGCGCTATTTCCCGGCCAGGGAAGCCAGTATATCGGAATGTGCAGCGAGTTGTTGGGCAGTGAGCCGGAGGCGAATCAGATCTTTGCAGAAGCGAGCGAGGTGATCGGATTTGATTTGAAGGCACTGGTTATGGAAGGGACCCTGGATCAATTGACGGTCTCTGAATATGCTCAGCCTGCTGTACTGACGGCAAGCTACGTTTTATTTGACTCATTTGTTCGCCGGACTGGAATGACTCCAGATTATGCAGTAGGTCACAGTTTGGGGGAGATTTCGGCTTTAGTAGCGGCGGGAGCATTGCGATTTGCTGATGGAATTCGTTTTACAGCTCAGCGTGGTGCGTTGATGCATCGCTCCATTCAGGAGCAAAAAGGAAGAGCGGGTATTGTCGTTGATGTAACCCAAGCAGCGCTTGAAGAATTAGTCGAGAATATTCGTCAGAACGAGTATGTGACGATCTCCGGTTATAATTCACCGGGACAGTTTGTCGTCGCAGGTACTGCGAAGGGTCTTCAACTGCTGGATGATCAGGTGGATGGCTACGGTGGGGAATTCATTCCTTTTCGCATGATGCCAATGAAGGCAGATGCACCTTATCATAGCGAGTTGATGCAGTTCATTCAGCCTGAGCTTGAAGAGATGCTTGCAGGGATTTCCTTCTCTGCACCGGTGTTTCCCATCTGCTCAACAGTACATGGTGAGTTCATTCGCGGAGCCGAGGACATTCCTAAGCTGCTGAGCAGCCAGCTTTTGCAACCCATTCGCTGGAATCAGGCATTGGCACGCATTCAAAATCTGGGAGCGACGGTATGGATCGATATCGGTCCAGGCCAGAGCGTAAGAAATATGCTGGCTGAGAATAACACCTTGCCTGCAGCCTATTCGCTGGATGATCCGCAAGATCGGTCCAGGTTACTGGAGCGATATGAAGCAGTAAACCAGACAAGTGGGGGAGGCGATAAGGGATGATCACGGAGATGATGCAGTACAATCAGCGGGTGAAACAATGGCTGCCTGGCGGTGTGCACTATAATTTCCACCTTCCTTGGGAAGAGACACCGCTCCATTTCAAGCATGCTTCCCGAAGCAGAGTGACGGACATGAACGGCAACGAGTATTTGGATCTATATGCCCGCTTTGGTGCCCTCATCGTTGGCCACGGCAACGAGGAGTATAACGAGTGTCTGAAGGATACCATTGACCGTGTTCTTTCCGTAAGTCATTGCGATCTGGATGCAGAGGCTCTGGAACTGATCCATCAATATGTACCTTCAGCAGAGATGATTCGTTTTGGGTTATCAGGCACGGAGATTGTCCAGAATGCACTTCGTCTTGCCCGGGCGTGGACAGGTAAAAATCGCTTTGTACGTTTTGAAGGCCATTATCATGGCAATGCGGACAATATTATGGGTGGCAAGACTGCACGTACAGGTCTGCCTGTACCTTCAGACTATCCTGGTGACATGAAAGGAACAAAGGGGAGGGCAAGGGATGCCATGGAATCTCAATCCTACCTCTTGCCATGGAATGACGCACCCCGTCTGGAGGAACTATTTCGCCAACATGGAGACGACATTGCAGCAGTAATCATGGAGCCGGTTTGTGTAAATGGAGGCGGAGTCATGCCTGCTCCGGGTTATCTGCAAAAAGTCAGACATTTATGTGATCAGTACCAGGTCGTGCTCATTTTTGATGAGATTATAACAGGATTCCGTATGGGTCTCGGTGGTGCCCAACAGTTATTCGGTGTAACGCCTGATCTGACTACACTTGGGAAGGCAATCGCGGGTGGCGGAGTTCCGGTGTCAGCCCTGGTTGGCCGAGCGGATATCATGAAGTTGCTTGTAGACAAAAAAGTAATTCATGCGGGTACGTTTAATGGCTATCCATTAGGTACAGCTGCTGTAAAAGCTACGTTGGAAATGTTGGGACGCAATGGAGGACAGGCGATGCACAGCATGAACCGCCACGCTGAGATGATGCATGACATACTCTGCCAGGAAGCAGTGAAGGTAGGTCTGCCTTTAATTGTTCAAGGGCCGTCTGGCTGTGCTTCTTATCACTGCTGCACGGAGCCGCTTACGGATACGGCTGATTATACGTTTGAATTGATGTCTTTTGATATTTTGTTAAATAGCAAGCTTGCTGAGCACGGTATTCTGGTATCTACGCTCTCGCGGATGTATCCGAATATCTTGCTTGATATGCAAGATGTTGCCTGGTTCGGTGAGCGTGTCCCTGCAGCGCTTGCAGAAATGAAAGAGATCTACGACGAGCTGATCTGATGGTAGCTCAATAAGGAGGTGATTAGGCATGCATAATCGACTCATTGCAATCATTGGCGCAGGGGTGATGGGATGCGCCACAGCACTGGATGTCGCGAGGGCTGGTTATCGTGTAATTTTGCAGGATATTTCGGCGTCGGTCATCGAACACGCCCCTGATGTTATACGTCGTGAATATCGTTCAGCTTGCTTTCTGAAGCAAGGGTACAGTCAGGTGCCCCTGGATCAGATCATGGAACGGATCTCGTTCCAGACACAAGATGAAGGTGTGGAAGAGGCAAGTATCATTATTGAAAATGTAACCGAAAACCTGGAGTTGAAAAAGGAAGTTTACGCACGACTATCCCACAAGGTTCGTCCGGATGCTTTATTTGCGCTAAATACAAGCTGTATTTCCGTGACAAAGCTCGCTTCATTTTTGCCTGACCCAGGTCGAGTCATTGGGGTGCATCTGATGAATCCAGTTCCTGTTAAATCCATGGTGGAGGTGATCAAAGGACATCATACAACGCAGGGTACGGAACATGAGATGGTAGCGTTTTTGGAAACTCTTGATAAAAGTCCAGTTGTCATAGAGGATCTGCCCGGGTTTGTTTCTAATCGCCTCTCGCACTTGTTAATGAATGAAGCGGCGTACATTGTACAGGATGGAATCGCTACACCCGAGCAGGTGGACGCCATTATGAAGAAGGGCTTCAATTATCAGATGGGGCCGCTGGAGACGGCGGATCTGATTGGTCTGGATACGGTCGTGCATTCATTGAAAGTATTGTACGACAGCTATCAGGACCCCAAATTCCGATGCTGTCCGATGTTGCAGAAAATGGTTGATGCAGGACAGTGGGGGCGGAAGACGGGTCAAGGATTCTACGCCTACTAAGATGAAGGGTGGCATGACCATGGAAAAGCTCAAGGATATCAAGTGTATCGTTTGGGATTTGGACCACACCATATGGGATGGGGTTTTGCTTGAATCTGCAGATGTGCAACTGAAGCCGGGCTTAAAGGAGGTGATTGAAAAACTGGACCAGCGAGGTATTTTGCACTCTGTTGCCAGTAAAAATGATGCAGAGCTAGCTTGGGCGAAACTTAACGAACTGGGCATCGCCGAATATTTCCTATATCCCGAGATCCATTGGGATACGAAGTCCGTCTCTGTTCAGCGGATTCAGCAGAACATTAATATCGGTATGGATGCCATTTGTCCAGGGGAGCAGGGAGTGTACTGCTAACGTATATCATGCGTGAAGCTCAGAAGCAGGGCAAACAGATGCTTGCGGACTTCAGGGATACCGGAAGGAACCGGATGATGAATATCAGCTACCACTTTGCCGGTTTCAAGCAGCAATCTGCAGATCAGGAAGGAAGAGTACTGTTTCATCACGATTTACAGCAGGCTGTAGCGTTTCCAGATTACATTGAGGTTTTGGTGCCCGAGGGGCAACATCAATAACAAGGGGGAAGGGCAGTGGATTATCGTCAGGAAATTCGGGAGTTTATCGGGAACAACCTCACCATGGATCATGAAGACACTCAAATTAATGATAATGACAATTATTTTGAGCAACGGTTCGTCAATTCGCTCTTTGCGATGCGTTTGGTGGACTTTGTAGAGCGTAGATTCCAGATTGAGATAGCAAATGAAGATCTGGATTTGGCTAATTTCTGCACGATTAACCGTTTGCATGATCTTATTGAGAGAAAGTTGACTGAGAAGGAGGCGGCACTATGATTACAGCTAATCAGGCATCCATTCGTCCAGTCACAAGTCCGGCAACCAGCCCGTCCAACAAATATATGTATTTGTTTTTGGGAATTTCCTTTGGCACATGTTATGGAATCGCAAGTTTGTTCATGTTCTTTGCGGATTTTATTGTACCCATAACAGGTGAGTTAACCTTGATGCATCCACTTGCGATCGTTGCTCTGTATTCACCTTCCATTGCCGGATTAATTACATGTTATGTGATGGGCGGAACGGAAGCATTAAAAGGAATGTTTATGAAGCTGGTTCCGCGCAGACAGGACCTGTTCTGGATACCGCTCATTATTGGAATTTCCATCATCTTTGCATCAACAATGCACTTTGGTTCTTTGTTATTCGGCATACCGGTTCCTGAGTTGACATATAGTGTACCTGAAATGATCTGGTTGGGGATTGTGAATCTGATCAAGGAGACGGGGCTGATTGGTGGGCTGTTTGGCTGGATCGGATTTTTGCTTCCATTCTTGCAAGGGAAGTTAAAAAATAATATAACAAGTGGTCTGATTACCGGCCTGTTGTTCGGATTATGGGTGCTTCCGGGATACTTGATTTCCTCTTTTGGCACCTCAACCACTTACATATACTATGTTGTTCAGCTTATGGCATTTATCGTGTTCCAAAGTTATATCTTCAATGCAACCAAAGGTACACTTCTGTTTTATCTGCTTGCATTCTGGCTTGTAGCCACAGGAAGTCAAATTGATTTGTACTACTTTAATCCGCAAGTTCAAATTATGCAATTCTTCTTTTTTGCAATATCGGCTATTGTCATACATGTCATCTTCAAGCGTAAAAATGTGGATACTTCACTTCAGACATTCCCTGCATATGTTCTGGAAAGAAAGTAAGCCTGGTTATGGTGGTGGATAAGTGATGGAACCGATCTACTTGGAGCAGCTACAAAAGGGGGAGGGAAACAGACAGATGGTCTGTTTTCCTTATCTCGGTGGCAACTCCAACAGTTTTCAGCCCCTAGTGCCGTACCTTCCTGACACGGAAATTTGGGCGT
The DNA here is from genome assembly GCF_057334655.1 of Paenibacillus sp. AGC31. Lineage (NCBI taxonomy): Bacteria > Bacillati > Bacillota > Bacilli > Caryophanales > Paenibacillaceae > Paenibacillus > Paenibacillus sp. AGC31. The sequence goes on along the minus strand of NZ_JBHFJH010000001.1, from coordinate 81,790 downwards.
TTACGTCCCCGGGTCATGGTCTGAACACCGAAACACCCCTGGAGCATATGCAGCAACTCGTAGAACTGTATACCAGCAAGCTGCTGGATATTATACAGCCTGGCAGTCTGTTATTTGGACATAGTCTGGGAGGGATTACAGCCTACTTCGTTGCGCAGCGCTTATATCAGGAACGTCCAGATGTAGCTAAAACGCTGCGGCTTGTGTTATCAGCCTGCAACACGCCTGACGAATGCGGGATGCAGAATTATGATCGGATGTCAGACGAAAATCTGATTGATCATCTGTTTTCCTATGAAGCTCTCCCGCAAGAACTGATACATGAAAAAGAATTATTGAATTATTTTCTGCCCGTCATCCGGGCGGATTTCAGGATGCTGGAATCTGCAGCAACGCTTGAATATGAGCCGCTCTCATTGCCGGTGTTGTATCTGTGGGGAGAACGGGATCGTACCGTTACCCTTCAATCCGCGTTGAGATGGGGCCGATATTTTGGCACATCCATGAAGCTTCAAACCATCAAAGAGGGTGCTCACATGTTCATGATGCATCAACCTTCAACGGTGGCGCATTGTCTGACAAGCTTTATGACTCCAGATAAATAGGAACAACTTGTAGATGAGAGGAGCCATGTTCGTTTATGCTGCTACGAATGCTGAGAAACGATATAACGAGAAAAAAAGGGATTACGGCTGCGTTATTTATTTTTGTACTGCTGGCCGCCTTGCTGGTATCTTCGGGGTCACGAATGATTATGGAACTGACAAGTTCCATCCAATATCTGTTCTCTGAATCCAAAACACCACACTTTGTACAAATGCATGCCGGAGAGATCGATCAGGCCAAAGTAAACACATGGGCTGAAGAAAATGCCATGGTCCAGCAACATCAGATTGTGGAAATGGTCAACATTGACGGCTCTAATCTGTTCCTCGGAGCAGAGTCCGAAAAGAACAGTGTTATGGACATTGACTTTGTTACACAGAATCAGGGTTTCGACTATTTGTTGAATCTGGACAGTGAGATTATTCAGGTGAACGATGGCGAGATCGCGGTTCCGGTATATTACATGCAGCAAAAAAAATTGAGCGTGGGCGACCAGGTTCGGATCGATAATGGTCAATTTGAGCGTTATTATACCATCGTTGATTTTGTCCGTGATGCTCAGATGAATCCATCGGTTGTGCACTCCAAACGTTTTATTGTGAGTGCAGGGAATTTGCAGGAACTGAAGCAGAGCATCGGAGAGATGGAGTATCTCATCGAATTCCGGTTGACGGATCCCGGACTGACGAGTGAATTTACCCAGGCTTACCAAAATGCCGGACTTCCCAATGCAGGTCCAGTCGTAACCTATGGTCTGTTCCAGGTACTGAATGCCATGACTGACGGAGTCATTGCAGCCGTTATTATTCTGGTCAGTCTTGTGCTGATTCTGATTGCGATGCTCTGCATCCGATTCACGATGCTTGCGACCATCGAAGAGGATTATCGTGAGATTAGTGTCATGAAAGCGATTGGAATCGCAGAGAAGGATATTAAGAGACTGTATCTGATGAAGTATGTATTTATGGCCGGATTTGCATCCGTGCTTGGTTACATTGCATCACTTGGCGTTAACAGACTATTTGTTTCCAACATCATGTTGTATATGGGAAAAGCACCCGCAACCCTGTTGCATTTCGCGATTCCGTTATTAGCCGCTGGAATAATATTTGCCATGGTTGTTCTGTTCTGTCGAACGGTATTGCGGCGTTTTCGTTCCATCTCCGCGGTGGATGCTCTCCGTACCGGGAGCCTGGGAGATACACAGATCATTCGAAACCGGCTTAGTTTGTCCCGCAATCGCTGGTCTTCCGTACCTGTCTTTCTTGGTCTGAAGGAAGTGATACAGCGAATCAAGATGTTCCGATTATTGTTGTTCGTCTTTGTAGTCAGTTCATTTATTATGATTGTGCCGGTCAACTTCCTGAACACTTTGCAGGCGCCAAGTTTTATCTCTTATATGGGTGTTGGACAAAGTGATATTCGCATTGACTTGAGGCACACAGACGATGTGGAGCAGCGTTACGATAATCTGGTTGCCCAGATTCAAAATGATAAAGACATCAAAACGTATTCCCCATTGGTAACAAGCCAGTTCAAGATTAAAAATGCGGAAGGAAGTTACGACAATCTGAGTGTAGAAACTGGAGATTTCAGTATTTTCCCATTGTCTTATGTTAGCGGTAATGCGCCAACAACCGAGAATGAAATTGCGTTATCGGATGCCAACAGTAGCGAGCTGCGCCTGAAGACTGGTGAGCAACTTACCTTGCTGGTTAATGGCAAGGACCAGATGATGACGGTCAGCGGAATATATCAGGACGTTACAAATGGTGGGAAAACAGCGAAAGCCTTATTGCCTTACAACAAGGATAGTGTGTTGTGGTATGTGGTCAGTTTGGATCTGAATAATCGCGGGGACATGGCTACCAAAATTGCTGAATATGAGGCGGCTTTCTCGCCAGCCAAAGTAACCGATCTTCAAGGTTATCTGGATCAGACGTTAGGCGGAACCATCCAACAATTGAAATTGGTGACGATGCTGGCCTTGGTCATCGGTGTCTTCATATCTATTTTAATTACAGCACTGTTCCTTCAGATGTTAGTAGCCAAGGACAACAACGACATTGCTGTACTGAGAAGCCTTGGGTTTGCCTTGTCTAAAATCAAGTTCAAGTATGTCGTGATGTCACTTGTCATATTAATCTTAGGGGTTGTTACTGGAACGATATTGTCCAATACGCTGGGTCCGTTGCTGGTTAGTGCCATTATGTCGACGTTTGGTGCTTCCAATATTGTTTTTGTTGTTAACCCGTTACAGGCATATATTTTGTGTCCATTGTTACTTGCAGGCACGATTGTACTAACAGCATGGATTAGCATCCAATCGATCAAGGAAACGAGCATATCCAAAATGATTGTCGAATAGGGAGGATTAACGATGACAACTATACTTGAGGCTAAAGACGTGAATAAATCCGTAGCGATCGGCGAGAATGAAGAACATAACATCTTAAAAGATATCAACCTTCAATTAAAAAAGGGAGAATTTGTTTCCATCATGGGGCCATCTGGCTCAGGCAAGTCTACCTTACTGTACAACATAAGTGGTATGGATCAGATTAGTGCTGGAAGTGTCTATTTTAATGGCAAAAAAATATCGGCATTTGAGGAGAGGGATCTGGCAAGTCTACGTTTGACCAAGATGGGATTCATCTTTCAAAATATTCATCTGCTCAAAAATCTGAATCTGTTAGACAATATTGTACTTTCCGCGTATCTGGCCAAGAATAGCAGCAGAGAAACGATTAATACACGGGCGATGTCATTGATGAAAAAAATGGGGATTGATGAGCTTGCTGGGCATAACATCACCCAAGCCTCAGGCGGACAGCTTCAACGGATTGCCATCTGCCGTGCGCTGATTAATAATCCAGATATTTTATTCGGCGATGAACCAACGGGGGCGCTGAATTCCAAATCAACGTATGAGATCATGGATATTCTGGGCGATATCAATGCAACGGGTACAACCATTCTGCTGGTGACCCATGATGTGAAAGTCGCTGCCAGATCGGAACGTGTGCTGTTTATGATGGACGGTAAGCTGGTTGCAGACAGAAATATTGGGAAATATGCAAGAGAGCGTCAGGATCTAAAAACAAGGGAAAGCCATTTGGCGCAATGGTTGACTGAAATGGGGTTCTAAAAAAAGAACTTCATGACTACAATAGACCGACAGTCGGTCGAATGTATCGGAGGCCAGGATATGAGACTGATAAAAAACCCGGAAGAACGCAGGAATGAGATTTTGGATGCCGCCGAGATTCTGTTCGTAACAAAGGGATATACCAAAGCTACGGTTATGGATATCCTTCAGGCGTGCAACATTGCCAAGGGTACATTTTATTATTATTTTCAGTCCAAGGAAGAGGTTATGAACGCCATCGTGATGCGTTTTATTCTGAGCGGGGAGGCATCGGCCAGGCACGTGGTGTCCGATCCCAAACTAAACGCCCATGACAAAATTTTTCGCATCATGATGGCGCAGAATCAGCCAGACGGCAGAAAACATGATCTCATCGAGCAATTGCACAGTGTTCATAATGTGGAGATGCACCAAAAGAGTCTTGTAGAGACGGTAATTCGATTAAGTCCCATCTTGGCCGAGGTGGTAGAGCAGGGCATTCAGGAGGGGGTATTTCATACACCTAACCCAAAGGAATCCATCGAATTCCTGCTCGTATCTTCACAATTTTTGCTGGATCGAGGCATCTTTCAATGGGAGGAGGAAGAACTCCAAAAAAAGGTTGAAGCATTCACACATATTATGGAACGTGTGCTGGGAGCAGAACAAGGTAGCTTCGCCTACGTCACTCGTCTTTATTTTCCGAATCAAGGTTAGCCGAGAAAGGAGTATCATCCATGGAACATACCGTTCAAAAATCATTTAAAAAGTTTCTGGTCGTATGGTTTGGTCAGCTCATCTCCATGATTGGGATTGGACTTACAGCCTTCTCCCTGGGGGTGTATGCCTTCGAAAAAACGAATACGGCAACAAGTGTTGCATTGATTACCTTATTCACGTTTCTGCCGAATATCCTGCTTCGACCTATTGGAGGTGTACTGGCAGACCGATTCGACCGTCGAACGATGATGATTATCGGCGACCTGGGGTCGGCAGCCGGTTTGATTTTCATTCTGTCCATTATGCTTACAGGTGATATCCAATTATGGCATATCTATGTGGGAGTGGCCTTTAGTTCCGTGTTTTCCGCGTTGCAGAGCCCGGCATATAAGGCCTCTGCTACGGACCTGCTGGATAAGGATCAATTCTCAAAAGGCAGCGGTCTTGTACAACTGGCTGAATCCTCGAAGTTCCTGTTTTCACCCATCATTGCGGGTATTCTGCTTAGTATAACAACCATTGAAGTCATTCTGGTCATTAATATTCTGACATTCCTGGTTGCCATTCTGGCTGTGCTGGTTATTCGGAAGAGCATGAAGGTGGAGCGAGAGGATCGAGAAGGAAAAAACTGGATTACCGATATTCAAGAGGGCTGGAAGGAAGTTGTAACCAACAAGGGAGTATTGTTGCTTGTGGTGATTATTTCTCTTGTCACCTTTTATCTGGGATTCCTGGAGACACTCATTGGTCCGATGCTTCTGTCATTCACGGATGCAAAGACACTTGGAACATTTCAGTCTGTTAGCGCCATCGGCATGCTGATTAGCAGCTTATGCATCGGCATATTTACAATAACAAAGAGATACGCAAGTGTGCTTGTGATGGGTCTGATTTTGTGCGGTTTGTCCTTCTCGCTTCTGGGGATATCCACCAACATTTATTTTATTATCTTCGCAGGTTTTCTGTTCCTGTCATCGCTGCCGTTTGTCAATATGAGCGCAGATGTGCTGGTGCGAAACAATATCGCCAACGATAAGCAGGGCAGGGTATGGGGAATCATTGGTATTCTGTCACAACTCGGGTTTATTGTCGCGTACAGTTTGGCTGGATTTCTGGCCGACCATGTGTTTAATCCATTGCTGATGGAGGGGGGAGCACTGGCTTCGTCTGTTGGTCAAATTATTGGAACTGGGCCAGGCAGAGGTATTGCCTTTCTGTTTATCATCGCGGGTCTGTTTGTTATTCTGATCGCAATAATCACATCCCGTTTGAAAATGATCAAATCTCTGGAGCAGAGCCCAGATATAACAGCTCCATCCGATGTTGGCGGGTTGGCGCACGATTAATTCGAATCCAACTGCGTAAGCCCTTGTCCGCAGCAGCGTGTGATACTTCTTCTGTACGAAGAAGTTATTCACACGATGAGCAGACAAGGGCTTTTTGTGCTGAGGAGTCAGCAGATGTACTTAGACAAGATGCGTTTGTGTATTTGGATTGTCGGTGGAGCTTATCCTTTAACCGCCCCAGAAGTTAGTCCTCCTACAATATACTTTTGCCCAATGAGGAACACAATCAACACAGGCAATGACGTGAGCACGATATCGGCACTGACCAAATTCCACTGGGCACTGAATTGTCCAAAGAAGTTATATACAGCCAGCGTCATCGGCCACATCTCCACTGTATTCAGCATATAAAGTGGGGCAGTAAACTCATTCCAGACACTCAGGAAATTAAGAACAAATACCGTTACCAGCACCGAGGTTAACAAAGGTACAATGATTCTCAGGAACAGCTTGATCCCATTACATCCGTCCATGATCGCGGCTTCATCCAGCTCCTTCGGAATGTTAGACACGAATGCATATGTAATGAACAGCGAGATTGGAATCCCCATAGCCGTATAGAGCAGAATCATGCCGACATGTGAATTGATCATACCCATGGACTTCATGACTTCCATCAGCGGAATGTAGTTGAGCGGTAGGGTGATACCAAGAATCAGGAAGAAGTACAGAAACTTGCTGAGCTTCGAATGGTTGCGTGATAACGTGAAGGCCGAGAAGGCCACAACAAACACCAATAGCAGGGAGGAGGCCCCGGAATGCAGCAGACTGTTGAAAAAAGAACCTCCCAAGTGTCCCTGTTCATAGACGATTTTGTAATTTTCGAAAATAAACTTCTCGGGCAACGTCAGTTTAAGCACTTTGGCCTCGGCGTCCGACTTGAATGAATTCAGTACAATGACGACAAAAGGAATCAGGACCACCAGGCTGAGCAGCCAGGCGAGTACATTTAACCCGATCGAAGCTAATCTTTTTCTTAATCGCATGTCAGTATTCCACCTTTCGGTTCATCAAACGAATGATGAAAAAGGAGATGATCGCCATGATGACAAACAGAATGGTAGATAGCGCACTTCCGAGTCCCCAATATCCTTTGGCAAAAGAGGAATAGACCGCTGTGTTAATGACATCTGTTGCGTTACCAGGGCCACCGTTGGTTAGCACGTATACGGCATCGAATACTCTCAGCCCATACGTAATATTGAGTACCGTGGCGATGGTGATCGTAGGCATCAGCATCGGAATGGTGATTCGGAACAGCTTCTGCCCGAAGCCGGCCCCATCAATGGATGCTGCTTCGTAATAATCACGTGGAATGGCGAGTAGTCCGGCGATGAACAGCACCATGATGTACCCCATGCCTTTCCATGTATCCACTGCCATGATGGATGGCATGGCCCAGGTCAGGGAGCCCAGCCAATTCTGGGCGAGAACGTCCAGTCCCATGGAACGTAGGGTTACGTTAACGAACCCGTTGTTGGGGTCGAGCAGACTTTTGAACACAAGTCCAACTATCAGGAACGACAGCACCTGCGGGGAGAAGATGATCATCCGATGCAGATTGGCGGCCTTTACACCGCTGACCAGCAGCAGGGCCAGAAACAAGCCGAGAACCGTCTTGGCGATGGATGTCACGAGGGTGAACAGGACTGTGTTTTTGATAAAAAGAAGATAGGTCGGATCACCCAACAATATGGTACGGAAATGCTCCAGACCGATAAAGTTCTTCTCCGAACTGTAACTGTTCCAGTCAGTGAAGGAATAATAGATGCCCAGCAGGGCGGGAGCAACGATGAACAGCAGATATAATACAATCGCTCCGGATGAGAAATACCAGGGATAGATTTTGTTTGCATTCATAACCGGTAACACCTTTCCTTCCTGCCAAAATACATGAGCGGGCAAACGCCCGCTACATGTAACGTTGTTGTGCGTTTGTGTTTATCTGAAATATGCGTGGTTACTGCCACTTCTCATCTTTCAGCACTTTGGCTTGTTCAGCACGGCGTTTATCAATATTTTGCAGAATCTGATCCGATGTCATTGCGCCAGCGAACATGCCCGACAAGTCTTTGCCAATATCCATCCATTGTGGATCAATGTATTTCACAGCGGCCTGCATGACCGTACCTTTTTCATGATTTTTCTCATAATCAATATAGTCCTGTGTCAGCTTTGGTTCGATTTCCGGCCAGCAGATCGTCAGGTTGCCTTCACCTTCATCGAACACACGCTGCAGATGATCATGCTCGGTAATCCAGCGGAAGAATTTCAGCACTTCTTCGGGATGTTTACTGTTTTTGTTACCAAACATCGCGGCCGATCCGCCCGGGTTCACTCCAATCGTCTGATTGTCACCCCATGGCATGACGAAGAATCCCATATTGTCTTCCATTTCCGGATACGCTTCGGACACTTCCTTTTCCGTACCTGGCACCCGCAGCAGCATAGCCGCTTTCTCCTGACCAAACGCTTCAATTCCCGCTTCAACGGTATTAGACAAGAAGTCTTTGCCGAAATAACCGAGATCCGCAAATTCTTTCAACTGTTCAATGACCGTCTTGAGTTGCGTCATATCAGCTACTTTCATCTCATTGTTGTTTAATTTCTCGTAGGTTCCTGCTGTTGTTTGCTCATAGTTAGGTCCCGTTTCGAACAAAGGCAGAACCTGATACCACCCGCTGGCAGGTGCTTGATAGAACGGAATAATGTCTTTATCCTTAATTTTCTGGCTGATTGCCTTGAATTCGGCATAGGATGTAGGAGGCTCTATGCCGAGCTCTTGGAAGATACGTTTGTTATAGTATACATACCAGATTTTTGTTGGCGCAAAAGAAACCCCGTACACCTTGTCATTGTGACTGACGGTTGGCAAAATCTCTTCAGACATCCGACCTGTGAATTCCTCATTGGTCAGGTCAATGGCATTTTCCTCTGGTCTTACGTTAGCCGGCATGCTCAATGGGTCCACATCGACATTGAAAATGTCAGGTGCTTCACCAGAGGCCAGCTTCACCTTGATCAGGTCACGCCACTGTGCGTCAGGTACCACCTGAAAGTCGATTTTGACACCCGTCTCCTGCTCATATTCCTTGGCCATCGTCTGCATGATGCCTGTACGTGGAATACCGGATTGGCTTGTTCCAAACGTTAGTGTCACCTTACCCGAGCCTTCCGTACTTTTACCTGAGTTGCACCCGGCAAGCAGCAGAGTGGAGAGCAGGAGCACACTTGCAAGCGGAAATAGAAATCGTTTTCTCATCATTGAACCTCCCGGAATATAAAGAAAATTGTCACTTGCCGAAACGCTTAATGTAAGCGTATTCTTATGTGGATAACTTTACTGTGAACAAGGGATGTGCTCAATAGACAAAAGCGTTCTGTTGGGTGGACATTTTCGAATGGTGTGACAATTATCATCATAGGACGAGGTGTGTGGGGATTTGCGATATCGATTTGGAACGCTTCAGCAAAGTCTGTTTGTCTATTACTCTGCGGTATTCATTATTTTTTCGCTCATTGTGGCAGGACTCCTGTATGTTTTTCTCGCAAGTGACATCCGTCATCGAAGTGAAGAACAGCAGAGACAACTGGGGGTATCAATCGTCAGTAACCTGGATCAGGAAGTGGTGAAAATGAACAACTTCTCCATGAATATTGTGTATTCCAATCTGGTCAAAGAACACTTCAGTCACTACTTGGCACCAGCGGAGGATAGTGAGCAGACAATGACGAGTGATCCGGCATTGTATAAGGATACAACCACTCTGATTGATGTCATTCTTGCGATCATCAGCAGCTCCAACACAGCTCAACAGGCCAATATCTATGATGTGAATGGCAAGATGCTGGGAGCGGGTGCATTCAACGGTCAACTGTCGGTAGACCTGACTCAGCGACCGTGGTACAAGGAAACCTGGGAGCGGAGTGGCTGGCGGGTGATCCAATTGTTAGAGGGCGGAGCTTTGCCCATGCCGACGGGCGAGGGTAAATCAGATCAACCTTACATTTCGCTTACCCGGGTATACAAAGATGGCAATTATGTCAGCCAGGGTGTCGTTGAGATTTTGCAGGATGCCGGAACCCTGTTCCAGCATTTGAATGAATTGCAGGCGAATAACAACGATCTTCGGATCTATGTAGTGGATGAACAAAATACACGGTTGTATCCACTTTCTTCGGATGCCGATGTTTCTCAAGCAGGCCATTTCGATGATGTGGACTTGATTCAAAATCTTTCATTTCCACCTGATACGATGCAGGAGATTACCGATCCTTTGAGTCAGTCCAAACAAATGATGACGTACATGACGTCACAGGAGACGGGATGGACCGTTATTGTCATGCAGTCCAAACAATCCCTTTTCGCGAGTCTCAATCGGATGGCTGTGATGTTTATCGGTGCCACGTTAGCTACTCTCATGCTGATTCTGGTTCTCTCGTATCTGATTTCCAAAAGGGTTACTTTGCCGCTGCATCGTTTGCAGCGCATTATTCAGAAAACGGGTGAGAATGATCTGGTATCGGGTCAGGATTCCGGTCAATTGTTCAAGCTGGAGCATCCCGGTTCTATTCGGGAGATGGATGAGCTGAATGATACGTTTATACGGCTGAATCAACAGCTTGTACAGTCTTTTCAGGACAGGCTGGCGATGAAATCTCAGGAGACAGAAGCGAGATTACTGGCGTTGCAATCCCAGATGAACCCGCATTTTCTCTACAACAACATCACTAATATTAGCATCATGGCGGAAGAAGGCATGAATGAGCAGATTGTCGCGTTCTGTGCCAATATTGCGTCTATGCTGCGTTATATTTCTACTCCGGGTAAGAACGGAGTTCCCCTGTCTCAAGAATTGGATTATTGTGAGCGATATCTGGAGTGTATGAAGATTAGGTTCGAGGATGATCTACACTATGAGTTTCATATTCCGGATGAGATGCAACATATTCAGGTTCCAATGTTAATGGTACAACCACTACTCGAAAATGCCATGAAATATGGACTGGGTGATACCCCTCCATGGAAACTGAATATTACTGGAGAGTTGGATCCGGTACAGCAGACCTGGCAGATCCACGTGGAAGACAACGGGCCTGGCATGGAACCCGAGGCACTTGCCAAGATCATGCATTATATCGAACAGTCACAGGAGTGGGAGCGTATGCCTGACCTCGAAATTAACGGCATGGGACTCAAGAATATATGGGTCCGATTGAAATTATGGTATGGCACAGCAGCCCACATGCAGATTACGAACAAGCCTTCCGGCGGTGTCCAGATTACTATAGGCGGTTCCATTCGAAAGGAGCATGACTGAACCCATGACAATCAAATATAGAACGATTATTGTGGAAGATGAAGCCTTGATTCGCCGGAATGTCTCGCGCAAATTCAGAGAGCTGGATACCCGGTTCGAGGTGATTGGTGAAGCGAGGAACGGTCAGGAAGCGTTACAGCTCATTGAACATTCCGTACCTGATCTGGTTGTAACTGATATACAGATGCCGGTAATGAATGGATTGGAACTCGCCAAACATCTGTATTTTGCCTATCCGCATGTGAAAATTGTCATTCTGAGTGGTTACCATGAATTCGAATATGCACGGCAGGCAATCAGTTACAAGGTGGAGGATTATCTGCTCAAACCATTATCGGAAGAACAGCTTCGGACACTGCTGGATGCGATGGAATTGAAGCTTGGGAGCGCTGTGGATTCGCTTGCCCATGTCAGTGCCGTGCTGGATGAGCAGGTGAAGCCGGAGGATATCGCAGAGGCTGTTAAGTTGTATTTGAAGCAGAATTACATGCATGAGATTACACTCCAGGACATGGCGGGACAGATGCATTTTAGTGTGGACTATCTGGGAAAGTGCTTCAAGAAGGTGACGGGGGAGACTCCCCTGAAATATATGACAGGTCTGCGGATTAATGAAGCGAAGCGTATGCTCGTCACTCACGAGAATATGGATATCAAGACCATTGGTGGAGCGGTAGGGTATAGTGACTCCCACTATTTCAGCCGGATCTTCAAAAACAAAACGGGCATGTACCCTAGCGAATACCGACTACAATTGCAGGAACGAAAAAAAGCTCTGTCCATGGATGATGAGAACCATGTTGACTTGAGCTAATTACTGGGCCAGAGCTTCTTCGGTTATTTTGCGAATATCAAATGGGGAGCGAATACCTTCTTCGATCATGTCGGGGAGAATCTGTTCCAGGAAATACTGTACACAGTGGAGGTCGATATTTTTGATTTTGACCAAGGCATAACGGTACATAACGATAAATTCTTTCTCCGTATTGCCACGTTGGAGCTCAGCAAAGGCTTCATATACCTGATCCATCTTGTCTGCGACTTCGAGAATCAGTCCTTCAACCGATTGGTCTTTGCCCTCACGCAGCTGTCTGCGGAAAATAGGCTGGAACTCTTCAGGAATATTTTCATTAATGAAATGTTCAACCATGCCTTCTTCCACCTTTTGCAGCATCGAACGCAGCTCCAGTGAATAATGTTTGACTGGTGTTTTGATATCACCGATGAAGATTTCGCCATAATCATGACTGCTGGTAATCTCGTATAACTTTTTCCAATCAATGCTTACGCCTTGCTGTTCTTCAATATCGGCCAACGTTTTGGCGTACTGAACCACTTTCCAGGAATGGGCGGATACACAATGTTCTTCGAACTTGAATTTGCCAGGGGTCCGAATAATGCGTTCAAGATCATTCAGTGATCTGAAGTACGTATGAATTCCCATAAGAAGAGATCATCCTTTACAAGTTAGGTGGGCGTATACACTGACTATACTTCAGTTATATTAACCACGGATTAACGATGTATACATTGAATGTAAAATGAAGCCAAAAAGCCACGATGGGTGACTGAACGTGAGCTCGTCATCCATCGTGGCTTCATCTGTGCAAATGTTATGCTACTTAACGTAGATAAGTGCAATAGATCAACTATTATGCCTTTTTTCGTACCGGAGAAGTATACCAGTACGCCATGCCGACAAAGAGGGCACCGCCGATAATATTACCAAGCGTTACCGGAATCATGTTGTGGAACCAGCCTGCCATCGTGATTGTATCCGGGTGGTTTGGCAGCAACCAGGATAAAGACAGCAAAGTCATATTGGCAACACTGTGCTCATAACCACTTGCGATAAATGCGTACAGACACCACCAGATAAGAACAAGTTTGGCGATATCTTCTTTGGAGCGAGCGGCCATCCAGATCGCCAGACAGACGAGCCAGTTACAGAGAATGCCTCGGAAGAATAACTCGGATACGGGCGCTGCCATCTTTTTGGCAGAGACGGCAAACAGCAGATGTTCCGGTGTGGCCGTTTTAAACAGGCCGCTACCGACTATAAGTAGACTTAATAGAATTGCGCCGAGCAGGTTACCAACAAAGACGAGCCCCCAGTTCTTCAACGTTTCGTTCACTGTGGTTCGGCCAGCCAGCGTACTCATGGTAAAGAACATATTGTTACCTGTGAAAAGTTCCGATCCGGCAAAAATGACCAGCGTGAGCGCGAGTCCGAAGGACATGCCCATCAACATGGTTTGCAGTGGTGACTGAGCTGCAAGGAGCGGAGCACCAATACTGAAGATCAGAACGATGCCAAGTCCTACATAGGCACCAGCCATCAAGGCAGCAACCATATAACGTGGCAGGCTTGCGTTCATTTGGTCCCGTTTTTTAACCGCAGCTTCAATAATTCCCTCAACACTTGGTGTATACATCACGGTTTCCCCCATTATTTTGCATCAATCTTTGAACGTTTCAATGGAGCTATATTGCAATCCAGACTTGACCATTCTCTACTTTCACCGGATACATCTGTACTTGACCGTTGTCCGGTGCTTGCACAATACCGGTAGTCAGGTCGATTTTCCAATCATACAGTGGATCGTACAGATAATGTCCGGACACGATACCTTCAGCCAGCGGCCCACCCTTAGGGTGGGGGTTGTGATTATCCGCAGCGAAGATGGTTCCATCCGATGCACGAAAGACAGCAAGCTGTTGATCCTTAATTTCAACTACTCTTCCGATTCGTGGCAGGAATTCTTCAACTACTCCGGCAGGGAAGTAGGTGCCTGATTGTTTGGTCGTCATCTTAAACCACTCCTTATCTATATTTAACATTCCGGCAATATTAATCTTGCGAACTTACTTATGGACGAGCCGATACTTCGATACCATGGAACATTTTGCTTTGGCCTTCTTCATTGCGAATCGCTTTTTGCCAAGGTTCTTCAACATGCTCAAGTGCAAATTCAATCCGCTGCATCAACGCTTTACGTTCCTCAAGGTTATCCACAACCACCGAACGAATATGCTCCAGACCCATGCGTTCCACCCACTCGGACGTCCGTTCCAGATAGTTACCTGTCTCGCGATAATATTGCATGATGGCTCCGCACAGTTCAATTAACTCTTCATCCGTTTTCACTTTACATAGGGAATCAGCCAGTCTTGCTTTAATACCACCGTTACCACCAATGAAGATTTCCCAACCTCCGTCGTTACCAACGATACCGATATCTTTGGTACATGCCTCTGCACAGTTCCGCGGACAACCATTGACAGCATATTTAAACTTGGCTGGCAGATCCAGACGTTCGAATTTACGTTCAATGCGAGCGCCCATGGCCATGGAATCCTGTGTACCGAATCGGCAGAATTGGGAGCCGACACATGTTTTGACCGTACGCAGCGATTTGGCGTATGCATAACCTGAAGGCATATCCAGTTCAGCCCAGACTTTGGTCAAATCTTCTTTTTTAACACCAATCAAGTCGAGACGCTGACCGCCAGTCACTTTGACTGCTTTCACATCATATTTGACTGATACATCAGCGATTCGTTTGAGGTCCGCTGGTGTAGTCACCCCGCCATACATCCGAGGTACAACCGTATACGTTCCATCCTTTTGAATATTCGCGTTCATACGTTCATTAACAAAACGGGATTCTTTCTCATCTTCGTGTGTATCTGGTGCAATCATGCCAAGGTAGTAGTTGATCGCCGGACGACATTTGGAACAGCCTTCAGGTTGACTCCAACCCAGTACATTCATGACCTCTTTGGTTGTTTGTAATCCCTTTGCACGAATCTCGGCTACAATCTCATCCCGTCCCATGGAAGTACATCCGCATATTCCCTGTTTGGCTCCACTGCTGAAACTGTCTCCAAGTACATATTGCAGAATCTGTTCCACAACCGGTTTACACCCACCACAAGAGCGGGTTGCACCGGTACAGGCTTTGATTTCATCTACAGTAGTAAGGCCCTGGTTTGTAATGACATCCACAATGGTTCCTTTGGTTACCCCGTTACATCCACAGACGATCTCGTCCTCGGGCATCGTTTCAACAGAGGTTGCTTTCTTATGACCGCCGCAGCCTGTACCCATGAGTGAACCATACAATTCTTCGGTCATTTCGGTCTGTTGTTTAATCAGCTTCTGCAATTCGGCAGAATCCGTAATGTCACCGAAGAGCACGGCGCCGACCATTTTATTATCACGAAGCAGAATTTTTTTGTAAGTCCGTTTCCAGTCATCTTTGTGCGAAATGACGGTGTGCTCGGGACTGTCGATGAATTCACCGGTTGAAAAGACGTCTACACCCGAAATTTTCAATTTCGTAGATACAACAGAACCTTCATAAGGAGCCGTTTCAACCCCGCAGATATGTTTCGCCAGAATCATACCTTGCTCGAACAATGGGGCAACGAGGCCGTAACATACCCCGCGGTGCTCTGTACATTCCCCGACCGAGTACACATTCTCAAGTGAAGTCTGCATATAGTCATCCACGACAATACCCCGGTTGACTTCCATACCGCTTTCGCGGGCTACAGCCGTATTGGGTTTAATGCCTACAGCCATGACCACAAAATCAACATTCAGAACCGTATCATCTGCAAAACGTATCCCTTCAACCCGTTCGCCCCCCAGCAGTTCGGAAGTCTGCGCACCCATTTTGAACCGGATACCCTGACGTTCGAGTTCCGCCTTCAACATGGCTGAAGCTTGCGGATCAAGCTGACGCTCCATCAGATCCTGCATCAAGTGCACTACGGTAACTTCCATGCCAAGTTGTACCAACCCTTTGGCAGCTTCAAGGCCTAGCAGTCCGCCGCCTATAACGGCCGCTCGTTTATACTGTTTAGCAGCTTCCAGCATGACATTGCAATCGGCGATATCGCGGAAACCGACAACACCTTCTTTGTCATGTCCAGGTACGGGGAGAATAAAGGAGTTAGAGCCTGTCGCAATGATGATTTTGTCATAAGGGAAGCGAGTTCCATCCTCCGTCACAACCTCATGGGTATCCGAATCAATTCGGGTTACGGTTGTTCCTGTATGGAGGGTAATACCATAATCCTGATACCAGTGGAGATCATTCAGGACGATGTCATCCAGTGTTTTGCTTCCTTCCAATACATAGGACAACATAATGCGGTTGTAGTTAGGGTAGGGCTCTGTGCCAAAAACAGTAATATCAAATCGTGTAGTTAATTTCAAAATTTGTTCTACGGTACTGATTCCTGCCATTCCGTTACCTATGATAACGAGTTTCTCTTTTTTTCCGTTCATGTGTGTATGCCTCCTTGGTTAGACGCTGTACATTACCAACAATTTTAGTGGTTTATATTTGAAATTATACAAGTAGTTGACGACAGTTTATGTGATTTAATTCACTAATAAAGATAAAAGAGTCATAAATATAATAGTGTGAGCCCCATCACAGAAAGTGATATTTATTTTTAACAAATAAGAAATGCGAACTATTGTTCTTATTTTGTTTTCGTTGTAAAATCGGAAATGGGCCGTATTGTTCCCGATTTCTTCGAAAGGACGTTTTTGCATCATGATGGGAAGATCCCACCTTATTATCGGGACAGGCGTGTCACTTTCTGTTCTGCAGTTGGCCGGTATGCCGGTGACAGCGCCGGCAGTTACGGTTGCTCTGATTGGTTCGTTATTGCCTGACATTGATGAGCCGAATTCGCTGCTGGTATCCAGAGCCTTGCCTAACAGTCTGATCAGGCTGTTACAGACGATTCTGTTGCCCACAGCTGTATTTGTGTACTTCTATGTTCATGCCAAACCATGGAACCTGTTGCTTGCGATCCTCATTGCGCTTGTGTCATTCCTGCCTTCGCGTTCGCTTCGCAAAGTGTTGATGTTTGCGATTGGACTCGGGCTGGTCTTTTATGGTCACGCGTTCGCACCGTGGAACTTGATTGCAGGCAGTTTGTTAATGCTCTGCACCACACTGACTCATAGGGGACTGACACATACCCTGTACGGAACCGCAATATGGGCGGGCTTGTTGTACAGCACGACCCAGCAGCAGGGACCGGAGATCTGGGTAGCGGGAGGCACGGCATATGCGATGCATCTGTTGGCCGATTCACTAACCAATCGGGGTATTCGTCCGTTACCACCGCTCAAGTGGCGCATACGGGTGAATCTGATGAGTACAGGGACCAAGCGTGGGGCCGTTGTAGAGAATGTCTGCATTGTGCTTACTCTTATTTTGGCCTGGATTGCATTCTCACCGCTATTTCTATAGCCATCCAAAAACGCCAGCCCGCATATTGTGGGCTGGCGTTTACAGGAATGCAATTCATAATGAATGGATCGTATTAACCTAGCCAATTCAGGATTGAGAAGGAGAATCAGTCAGGTCGTCAATATCGGAAGAACCGAATACAAATAAAACAACAAGAATGACAATAATCAGTAGTTCAGCGAACCCATTTCCGTCAAAGTCAGACATCACTTCAACCTCATTTCTTGGCGTTAAGAATTGATTCTTTGTTGGAAAGCCCGTATAACATCATTCAACGTCATGTCCCCACCAATCTCATCCAGGAATTGCACCAGTTTGTCTTGATTCGATGGTGTGATATTTTGTAACGTTTTATATTGTCCGACCAGTTCAACGACCAGTGTAGCTTCTCGAAACAACGTGACCGCATCCACTCTTAACTTCCCACTGACCAGTAATGCTGCAACGATAAGTTCCAGATTTCTTCCTTTAAGGTTGCCATTGAGAAGGGTGTTTGCGGCATTTGTTTTTTTGGAGCCTTTATTCGATTTTCCATTCCTTCTCACTGCCATAACAGGTCCCCCGCTGCTTGGTGTTTAATTCATCTTCCGTTATTGTATCTTATGTGTAATTCCCTATAATGTTCGGCCTATTAATCTACGTGTCTAACTGATATCGTTGTGAATATAAAAAAGAGACCTCCCGATTGTTAGGAGGTCTCTTGTCAGCTATTACGCGTTATTAATTATGGTATTCATCGTTGTCCGATCAAGACCTTTGACCAGCTTCACGATCAGTTCTTTGGCTGCATCGTAGTCATCCGTATGAATGATGGAAGATGAGGTATGGATATAACGTGCGCAGATACCAATCACTGTTGACGGTACACCAATGCCACTCAGGTGAACTTGACCTGCATCGGTACCACCTGGTGAGATGAAATACTGCATTTTGATCTGATTGGATGAAGCCGTATCTTGAACATATTCCACCATTCCGCGATGGGTGAACATACCCGGGTCAAAAATACGAAGCAATGCGCCTTCTCCGATATGTCCAAAGGACTGTTTGTCACCTGTCATATCATTCGCCGCGCTACAGTCAAGTGCAAAGAAGATATCAGGCTGAATCAAGTTGGCCGCCGTACGTGCACCGCGAAGCCCCAGTTCTTCTTGAACCGTTGCACCAGCATAGAGTGTGTTAGGCAGTTTTTCCTTGTGAAGCGCTTCAACCAGTTCAAGTGCAAGTCCTACGCCGTAACGATTATCCCACGCTTTAGCCATAATTTTCTTAGGATTGGCCATAGGTGTGAATTCACAGATCGGCACAATCTGCATACCTGGGTGGATGCCCCAAGATTCTGCTTCCGCACGGTTGTCCGCCCCAATGTCGAGATACATGGTGTTCAGATCCACAGGTTTGTTCCGCTGCGACTCATCCAGCAAGTGTGTAGGTGTAGAACCTACGACTCCGGTAATCCGACGATCAGGTGTGATAATTTCCAATCGTTGAGACAGTACAGCCTGACTCCACCATCCACCCAGTGGGCGGAATTTGATCATGCCTGTTTCCGTAATGCCCGTAGTCATGAAACCTACTTCGTCAAAGTGTCCGGCTACCATAACTTTGGGACCGGATTCCTCCCCGCGTAATACTCCAAATAGACTCCCCAGGCGATCCTGGACGAACTCATCGGTATAAGCGGAAAGCTTATCTTTCATCCAGCCGCGAAGCTCACGTTCAAAACCGGATGCGGAAGGAAATTCCGTCAACGTACGAAACATATCCATCGTTTTTTCATTCATGTGTCAACAACTCCTCTGTTGGTATGTATTTCAGGTCACAGTAGAACGGCTACCCGCCTGTTGTTATTTAACCACTGGTCACATTACAGTATGAACCTTGCGCAAGTGATTGTCCATGTTTATGTCACGTATTTAAGGCATGTTTTGGGCGCTTACCGTGTCCAAGTTTCATGATTCTATCCGCTTTAGTCATAGTCCTGATGACACTTCGATGAATATGAATAGATGGAGAAGATGTCATCATTTTGTGATGTTCTTTATGTTCGATATTTGTTTGTCTGTTTCAGGAAGGAGCTAAATATCCAATGAAACCTCCAGAAGAGGGCACGGAAAAAGTACTGTTTATCGTTCTTTTTATCTTGCTCGTGATTGTTCTTCTTTATTTATAGAACGTATCTAGAAGTCCTCAGAACCGGCATATTCGCATCCTGCTTCCACAACATGATCTTGTTGGAAACATATGCTGTCTGTCGCCGGATACATAACCTTCCGATTATTAACAAACAATGAATATAGGATTACACACATTGGCATTCAGCCGTAGCTTTGAACCATTTCACATAGAGGAGGTCTTGTATCTTGCCAGCTCAATCTGCATCCGGAAGCGAAAAAAAATCGTCGTCCCTGTCCATGGATGAAAAGGAGTACAAAAAAGTCGCAAAAAAACATGAGCCGCCTCGTCCAATCCTGAAAAATTGCCTCAAAGCATTTCTGGTTGGGGGTACTGTCTGTTTGATTGGACAGGCCATTCAAGAGGCTTTTATGGCCGGTTTCGACATGACATCAAAGGAAGCTTCCAGTCCTACAGTGGCGGTCATGATTCTCATATCGGTTATTCTAACGTGTCTCGGCGTTTACGATAAAATGGCTCAATGGGCAGGAGCAGGAACTGCTGTGCCGGTTACCGGCTTTGCCAATTCCATGTGTTCTGCTGCACTGGAACATCGTGCTGAAGGACTGGTGCTCGGTGTAGGGGCCAACATGTTTAAACTTGCTGGTTCCGTTATCGTGTTTGGTGTCGTGGCAGCATTTGTCGTAGGGATTGTTTACGCCTTTTTGGGATTTGGAGGTGGGCACCTGTGAAACGATTGGGTCGCCAGACATGGCAGTTTGAGAATCGTCCGCGGATCATCGGTAAAGCCGCAGTTGTAGGACCAGAAGAAGGCGAGGGTCCACTGTCATCTGATTTCGATTATGTCTATGACAATCTCGAGATCGGCGAGAAAACGTGGGAAAAGGGAGAACGCAAACTGCTCGAACAGGCCTCTCAGCTGGCTTTGGTTAATGCAAATATTACCAAGGAAGAGCTTCAATTTTTTGTGGGTGGAGATCTGATGAATCAGATTATCAGCAGTTCCTTTTCAGCGCGAAAACTGGGTGTGCCTTACCTGGGTGTCTTTGGAGCCTGTTCTACTTCCATGGAAACGTTAGCGTTAGCGTCCATGATTGTTGACTCCGGAGCTGGAGATTATGTCCTTGCAGGAACGGTGAGCCACAACTGTACGGTGGAAAAACAATTTCGGTATCCGACGGAGTATGGTTCCCAAAAGCCGCCTTATGCGCAATATACCGTCACAGGATCAGGGTGTGGTGTGGTCTCCCGTACTGGTGATGGTCCCGTTGTTACCAAAGCCACGATTGGACGCATTATGGATTTGGGCATCAAAGATCCCTTTAACATGGGTTCAGCCATGGCGCCAGCAGCAGCCGACACCATAATCTCTCATTTCAGGGATACGGGATTGGAACCCGGCTATTATGATCTCATTGTGACCGGGGATCTGGCTTCCGTTGGTCTGCCAATTACGAAAGAGCTTTTGCAAAAAGAAGGCATTCCCATGGAACAGACGGTTTTTAATGACTGCGGCCTGATGATCTATGATCGGGAGAAACAGCCTTATGTTGTTGCCGGTGGAAGTGGCTGCGGATGTTCTGCCACCGTCACCTATGGTCACATTTTGAACCGGATGCAGAAGGGTGATCTTAAACGGGTGCTCGTCGTTGCTACGGGTGCGCTGTTATCTCCGATTTCGTACCAGCAGGGTGAAAGTATTCCTTGTATTGCACATGCCGTAGCCATAGAAAAGGAGGGATAAGGGTAATGCAGTTCTTGTGGGCATTTATTGTTGGCGGTTTAATCTGTGTTATCGGACAGCTTCTAATGGATGGGGTTAAACTGACGCCAGCTCATACCATGAGTACACTTGTTGTGACAGGTGCGCTTGCGGATGCATTTGGCGTGTATGACCCCCTGGTTAAATTTGCAGGTGCGGGTGCAACCATCCCCATCACAAGTTTCGGTAATTCCTTAGTGCACGGGGCATTGACGGAGCTGGAAAAAGAGGGATGGCTGGGTGTGATTACAGGGATTTTCGATCTGACTGCGGCGGGGATTTCGTCAGCGATCATCTTTTCTTTTCTCGCGGCATTGGTCGTTAGACCAAAAGGCTAACATAGAATGAGAAATCTACTTGAACATATTGCGATTCAACAAAGGCTTCGGATAACTTCTATCCGGGCCTTTTTTGTCGTATTCATGCGAGAACTGCGGTGAATCTGACGGGCTGGAAACAAATTGTGAGTTCCTTCGAGTGTACTCGTGACTCTGGATCATGTACAATAAAAGGAAATCTGTATGCTTTTTTAGGAGGTTAGACCACATGCCTGTGCGCAAAGAGTCGATCCAAATCATATCCGCAGTTCGTTCAAATCTGGAATCCTGTATTATGGGGAAATCCTTTGAAATTCAACTTTTACTTACAGCTTTGCTTGCAGGCGGGCACGTTCTGATTGAAGACGTACCGGGAACTGGCAAAACGCAATTAATCAAGGCATTATCGAAATCCATGCGTGGTGAGTACCGACGCATTCAATGTAATCCTGATATTCTACCAAGTGATATTACGGGGGTATCTGTGTTTCATCCGAAGGATGAGCGGTTTTACTTCCGGCCAGGTCCTGTGATGACCAACATTTTGCTAGCTGATGAGATTAACCGGGCCACAACAAAAACCCAATCGGCTCTGCTCGAAGTGATGGAGGAGCGCAGTGTAACCGTTGATGGTGATACGTATGATCTGCCACATCCATTCATGCTCTGTGCAACTCAGAATCCGATTGATTTTGAAGGTACGTATACTTTGCCGGAAGCACAACTCGACCGGTTTATGTTGAAAATAAGTCTAGGTTATCCTGATAAGGAAATTGAGAAAATTCTATTGAAACAGCATCAGCTCGGTCAGCCTGTAGATCGCCTTGAATCCGTGACTCATATGGACCAGATCTCGGCAATCCAGCAGGAGATTAAAGAGGTCTTTATCGGTGATCCGGTTATGGACTATTTGTTGGATGTTGTTCGCCAAACCCGCTCCCACCCATCTGTATTGCTGGGTGCCAGCCCACGGGCAGCCATATCGTTCATGATGGCCGTAAAAGCCTTTGCTTTCTTGCAGGAACGTGATTATGTACTTCCGGATGATGTGAAAACGATGGCCCCTTATGTGATCTCTCATCGTATTGTGCTTCGTCCCGAATCGAGACTGGACAGTATGAGTTCCGAGGCCGTTTTGAAAGCCGTACTCCAGCAAGTACGCGTGCCCGTCTCCATGGGGCAATAGTTCATGAAGCCGCTTTTTAGAACAGTCAATAGAGGGTTACGCCACCCACGCGTATGGAGCATCGCAATGGTGTGGATGTGCTGTCTGGCTTATGTTTTGTTTCAGGGCGGGAAGACATCCCTTATGTTGCTGTCGATGGTGACCCTGCTCTGTGTGTATCTCGCCATTGCTGGATTTAGCGGGGTAAGACGTGCTCAAGGAGTTCGTAGGTTATCTTCTGGTCCAGACCACGAAGAATTGCTGCATGCGGGTGACCAGGTTCAAGTACAGCTGAGTCTGACGATTCCGGGATTCCTCCCGCTTCCCTATGTTGTTGTACGTGAAATGCTGCATCGACATAACGGAGAATCGTGGTCATTCAAGGAAAGTTTGATTCCCAATATGCGAGGTAATGGCGAGTTGTCTTTTCAGACACCGCCACTTGAGCGGGGAAAGTATGTTTTTTCAGAAACGGAATGTGCCAGCGAGGACATATTTGGACTGATTGAACATCGAGGAAAGTTTAAGGCCAAAGGTGAGTTTCGCGTACTGCCAAGAACGGTATTTATTCCATATTGGCAGCTCTACGACCGCAAATCACGGTTATCCGGTCCTCAGACGGCGTTAACCCGTTCACGGAGAGAGACCACTCAGATCAATGGTGTACGTGACTACGTATACGGAGATCGACTTTCCCGCATTCACTGGAATGCCACGGCAAAGACAGGGAACTGGAAGTCCAAGGAGTTTGAACATGAGTCTGTGCCCAAAACCATTCTGGTTCTGGATGCGCTGGCATCAAGTTATGAACATGGGGATGCTTTCGAAATTGCCGTTTCCACGGCTGCCTCTCTGCTGGAGTATGGTGTCAGGGAACGAATGGGGATGGGTTTGTTGACATTGTCAGAACAGACATCCTTCATGGCCCCCAGTGAAAGTCTGATGGAACGACAGAAGATGATGCATCATCTGGTGGATATTCAATATAACGGTCAGGATACCCATCTGTTGCCCGGCGTGGAAAGAATCGCACGTCAACTGCCTCAGGGAGCCTACTTTGTCGTGATTTCTCCCCAGAAGGATGAAAAAATAATGGAACTGTTGCGCTGGGCCGATACGCGGGGCATGACTCCATGTCATATTCTGATCGATACCAGTGAATCCCGCCGGAGTGCCGAGTGGAATGCCATGTTGCGTGGAAGAGGCACGAGGTCATTCACTGTTTCTCACTTGCAGGAGCTTCCAACGGTGATGGGGGGAGGTTCTGTATGAGTACAAAAGGAAATGAAAGTGTTGCAGGCAAACGATCCTGGTATCATGCAGCGTCGTTGCTCTGGATTTTCCTGATTGGAATGCAGTGGATTTCATTTACGCAGGAATCGTGGTACACGGAGACAACTTCTCTGGTGTTATGGACACTTGCAGCGGTCAGTGTGCTGGAGGTCATTCTGCCCTTCAAAACGATGTATCGGGCGATCATCAAGGCGGTCGTTGTTGGTTACATTTTGCATAAAACGCTAATTGATTATACGGTGTACATCCCTTATGGCTCTTTAACGGACCGAGCGGAACAATTCATATTACACATGACGCCGTACATCTGGTTCTCCCTGTGTGCATGGGTGATGCTTGAAGCTGCGCTTCGACTCGTGACCACAACACGTCGCATTCTTGTTTTTCTGGGTGTTAACATCATTTCGATGGGGATTCTCGATTCTTTCACTCAGATCCCACTCTGGATTGAAATCGCGTGGGTGATGTTTGCGGGGATGGGATGGCTCGTATGTCAGCATTTCCGTAACTATCAGCTACAGTATCCACAAGGTTGGAAACGAATCATCCGTTATCCTTATAAGGTCCTGGCCAATATTGCCATTATCTTTTCTTTGATTATTGTAGCCAGCGTTAATATGCCGGAGATTCCACCCACCTTGACGGATCCATACACAGCTTGGCGTAACTATACCGGAACTTCTACCAATCAGGCTGGTAATGGAAACCTTGATATTCCGACGGCTACCGAATCGGGATACAGCAGGGAAGACAATCAGCTTGGTGGAGGATTCAACTTCGACTATACCCCTGTCATGTCTGTCACCACCAATGAGCGCAGTTATTGGCGCGGTGAGACACGTGCAGAGTATACAGGCACAGGCTGGGATGACCGTGGACGGGGTTCAACAGAGAATGTTGAAGCCGGACAGCCTCTGGAGAACCAGGAATCCGGTAATGTGAATACCAAACAAGTGACTCAGAATGTAACGATGCTGAATGATAATGTCTATCCGATTCTCTTCGGTGCTTATTCGATCGCTGAAGTTAGCTCGATTAATGGTGAAGACAGAACGGAACGGATGTTGTGGAATGCCGAACAGGCTGAACTTCATGTGGTGACAGACCGTCAGCAACCGCAGTATCCCAAGACGTATACTGTCGTATCGGAAGCCCCTGTGATTGTGGAAGATGAGCTTCGTACGAAGTCATTTGAAGATCTGTATAACAGTAATCCGGCAGATGATATGTACTTGCAGTTACCATCCCGTTTCCCTGACCGGGTGTCAGATCTAGCAGCCGAGATAACGGCATCTGCGAATACTCCGTATGAAAAAGTGGCATTACTGCAAAACTATTTACAAACTAATTTTGAATACACGAACAATCCGGATTTATCTCGAAAAGTAAGCAGCGACTTTGTGGAAGGTTTCCTGTTCGACATTATGGAAGGCTACTGTGATTACTTCTCCACTGCGCTGGTGATGATGGCGCGCTCGGAGGGCATTCCTGCAAGGTGGGTTAAAGGTTATGCGCCTGGACAACTGTCCCTGAACTCGGACATGCAGGCTCCACGTCAACCTGGCGCGGAGATTGAGACGACCTACACCGTTACCAATGCAGATGCACACTCCTGGGCAGAGGTCTATTTTGGTGAGTATGGATGGATTCCTGTTGAAGCAACGCCGGGCTTTGATATGCCGCTGCTGACGGAACAGCCTGATGTACAGCCTGTAGATGAGCCAGAAGAAGAGCCAGAAGAGGAGCCAGTACAAGAGGAAGAGCAGACCCCTGCACCTGAGCAGACATCGTCTGCCATCCCGACTTTTGTTATCTGGGCTGCAGGAGCCATTATTGTATTGTGGGTAGCATATATGTTCTGGCGTAATCGTTTCTCCATGCGATTCTTCCTGCTTCGTCTACGGACAGGTGGACCGCTCACCCCTGAACAGAAGGTAGTGGCAGAGACCGAGCGTTGGATTCAGTATGTGAAACGCAAAGGGTTGACCCGGAGCGGAGACGAGACACTTCGTGAATCGGTAGCCCGCTGGAGCCAGGCAAAACCTGCTGCAGAAGCAACATTGCATGAGCTTCTCACGAAGTTTGAACAGACTCGTTACAGTCCAGCGTCCGTAACTGCCGACGACTGGAAGGGCGTCTATCAGACCGCCTTGAAGCTGCGGAAGGAACTGAAAGCGGAACGGGCATAGTTGTTGCCCGTCCCGTTTTTCCTTTTTTCCTATGCCATCAGGCGCTGTATGCATTTTCAGGAAAGACGGATTTGTGATATAGTGTGTCGTATGAAACTGAGGTGACTTCTTTGTTTAAAATGTTAATGCCCAAGCTGCGTGTAGACACGGTTTTTGACATTAATCTGGAAGAGCTGTACGCTCAAGGCTACCGTGGAATTATAACTGATCTGGATAACACACTCGTTGGAGCCAAAGCCGCTGACGCTACGCCCGAACTGATTGAATGGTTTGCACGTGTGAAAGAGGCGGGTTTCAAACTGATGATTGTGTCCAATAACAATTTGAATCGTGTATCCCTGTTTGCGACCCCGCTGGATATCCAGTTTGTGCATAGTGCACGCAAACCATCGAATGTACCGTTTCGTAGAGCAATGAAAATGATGGAGTTATCTCCTGAGAACACGATTGTAGTAGGTGATCAGATGCTTACGGACGTTTATGGAGGGAACCGAATGGGGTTATATACCGTTCTGGTACTGCCAATCTCCATTGGGGACGAAGGTTTTATGACCCGCTTCAATCGACGCGTGGAACGGATTGCTCTAACGAGTTTACGCAGGAAAGGCTTATGGCTTGAGGAGGAAAAGAAGAAATGACAGAACCGCATAACGGCAATCTTGCCGTAAGGTGCAGCGGATGCGGCGTGCATCTGCAAACAGAAAATTCGGAATTACCAGGGTTTATCCCCGAGAAGGCATTGGATCGTGAACCGGTTATATGCCAGCGCTGTTTCCGCATCAAAAACTACAATGAGTCATCATCCGTTACGGTGGATCAGGACGAATTCCTGGCGCTGCTTAGCAAAATCGGGGATAAGGATGCACTTGTCATCCATATCGTTGATTTGTTTGACTTTGATGGCAGCATTATCTCCGGTCTGCAACGTTTTGTAGGCAACAATCCGGTATTGCTTGCTGTGAACAAAACGGACTTGCTTCCGAAAGTAACCAACTGGAACAAGGTTCGCAACTGGGTACAGAAGCAAGCCAAAGAACAGGGTTTGCGTACCGTGGATGTAGTCTTGTGCAGTGCAAAGCAAAATCAGGGCTTCGACCGACTGCTTGAGCTTGTAGGAACGTATCGCGAAGATCGTGACGTGTACGTGGTTGGTGGTACCAATGTGGGTAAATCCACACTGATTAACCGTCTGATTCGTGATTACAGCGATCTGGAGCAGGAGCTGACCACATCCCGTTATCCGGGAACAACGCTGGATATGGTGAACATTCCGTTGGATGATGGGAAATATATCATTGATACGCCTGGAATTGTGTATCCATGGCGTTTCAGCGAGATTGTTTCACGTAAGGATCTCGCTGCCATCATGCCTGAAAAACCGCTTAAACCGGCTGTGTATCAGTTGAATTCCGGTCAGACGCTGTTCTTTGGCGGCATGGCTCGATTTGACTTTGTGGAAGGTGATCGCCAGTCGTTTACTTGTTTTATCAGCACTGCGCTAGATATTCACCGGACGAAGCTGGAGCGTGCAGATGATCTGTACCGCGACCACCTGGGAGAATTGTTGTCTCCGCCAACCCGTGAGGATGCAGCAGAGATGGCTGAATGGACCAGACATGAATTCCGCATCAAACGCGGCAGTCAATCGGATGTATTCATCTCGGGTCTGGGCTGGATTAAGGTTAATGGCGATATTGGAGCACTTGTTGCTGTGCATGCTCCAAAAGGCATTCGTGTACAGATCCGTCCATCCTTAATCTAATGTAATCTCAGAACCTGTACATCAGAGCGGATTGGAGGCGGACCTATGTCTGAGGATAAAAAGGGCAACCCTTCACTTCCCGTGTTGCTTGGCGTTATGGGTGATCCTATTGCTCATTCCAAATCACCGGCAATGCACAATGCGGCCCTGCAGGCTGCAGGAGTGAATGGAATGTATATGCCGCTGCATGTTCATCCGGATCAATTGGAAGCGGCAGTTCGGGGAATTGTGGCATTGGGCTATCGTGGTGTCAATGTCACGATCCCGCATAAAGAGCAGGTGATGCAGTACCTGGATGTGATCGATGAAAGTGCTCGCCTGATTGGTGCGGTGAATACCATCGTCAATGAAAGTGGAACACTGACAGGGTACAATACGGATGGTATTGGCTATGTCCGATCGTTGAAGGAAGAGGCTGTGCCTGAGCTTGCGGGTAAACGTATTGCTGTACTGGGAGCAGGTGGAGCGGCAAGAGGCGTTATATACGCACTTGCATTGGAGAAGCCTGAGCAGATTCACATTCTGAATCGTACAGCGGACAGGGCTGTTGCACTTGCTTCGGATTTACGGGGCCATGGCTTGGGAGAAATCTCAGGCAGTGGCATGGAAGACGCTGCGACGGTCTTGGCTACGGCTGATATTGTGATCAACACAACGGCTGCCGGAATGTATCCTCATGTTGATGACCTGCCGGTTGATCCCGCACTAATTCGTGAAGGCGCAGCTGTGAGTGATCTGATTTATAATCCGCTGGAGACCCGTCTGCTTCGGGAGTCGCGGTTACGTGGATGCACAGTGCACGGTGGTCTGGGGATGTTTGTATACCAGGGTGCAGTGGCCTTTGAACATTGGCTCGGCATTCCGGCTCCTGTGGCGACGATGAGACGAGCGGTGTTAAAAAGTTTTGAAGTGTGAAAATATAAATGAACGGTCAGGTCCGGACAGTCTTTGAACTGTCAATCAGGGCCTGCTCAACATAAGGAGTATGGAGTATTCATGTTAAACGGTAAACAAAAGCGCTTTTTGCGGTCACAGGCACATCACCTGACCCCTGTATTTCAGATTGGTAAAGGTGGAACCAACGAGCACCTGTTCCGTCACATCGAAGATGCGATTGAGAAGCGCGAATTGATGAAAGTGCAAGTATTGAACAACAATGACGAGGACAGAAAAGAGATGGCAGAAGAAGTTGCCCGTGAAACGGGAAGTGAGCTTGTGCAACTCATTGGTAACACAATCATCCTGTACAAAGAATCTCGCGATAACAAACAAATCGAACTACCTAGATAAGGGAGCGTGACGCAGGTGAAGATCGGCATCATGGGTGGTACGTTTGATCCGATCCACATGGGACATCTCCTGGCAGCTGAAGCGGCAAGGGACTCGCATGCACTGGATGAGATCTGGTTTATGCCTTCCCATGTTCCACCTCACAAACGCGGAGCCGGAGCTTCGGGACAGCAACGTCTCGATATGACGGAAGCGGCTGTGAAGGGTGTGCAGCAATATGAGGTGCTGGATATCGAGATGGAATTGGGCGGAGTGTCTTATACCATTGATACGATGAAGGAACTGTGGCGTCGCCATCCTGAACATGAATTCTATTTCATTATCGGGGCGGATATGGTGAACTATCTTCCCAAATGGGAGCAGATTGAAGAGCTTGCAGAACGCTTAACCTTTATCGGTGTTGGTCGGCCGGGCTTCCAGTTACATCTGGATGATTTACCAGACGAGTTACAGGATCGGGTCCTGCTGGCCGAGATGCCCTTGGTCGATATTTCATCGACAGCCGTACGCAGACGTCTGGCCAAAGGACATTCGGTACGCTTCATGATTCCTGATGAAGTGCACCAATACATTGTAAGGAGCGGTTTATATGGCACTAAGCCGTGATGAACTGATTCAAGCCGTATCCGGACAAATGCCGGAAAAACGCTGGAAGCATACACTGGGTGTAATGGAATCGTCAGTGATGTTGGCTGAAAAATACGGTGCTGATCCTGTGAAAGCAGATCTGGCAGCGATATTGCATGATGTGGCGAAGTACTGGCCCATAGCGGAGATGGAAGCGGTCATCCGTGATAACGGATTAAACCAGGAACTTCTGCAGCATGACAAGCAGCTCTGGCATTCCGAAGTCGGTGCTTTTGTAGCCGAGCGTGATTACGGTGTAACGGATTCCGAAGTTATTAATGCCATCCGGTGGCATACCTCGGGTCGGGTAGGCATGAGCTTGCTGGACAAAGTAGTATGTCTTGCCGATTACATTGAACCGGGACGAGATTTCCCGGGAGTGGAACACATTCGCGAACAGGCTGAACGTAGTCTGGAGGAAGGTTTAATTGCCGGATTCGATTCGACGATTAGCTTGCTGATCTCGCAACGACGTGTCATTTATCCTTTGACCATGCTGTCGCGGAATGACTTAATTGCACAATTATAGAGGTTGTTCAAAAAGTCCACTTTTGATTACGAAGGATGCCTAGCGGCATCATCAGCATCGAATATGAAATTCAGCCGAAATGTCCGTTGCTCACGTAGTTATCCTACGCTCCGCTACTCCATTTCTAGCTTTATTCCATCTTCTCGGTACTGAAAACTGATCTTTTTGAACACACAATTATAGATTATGGAGGTTGGTTCATGACAGTATCATCGAAAGAACTTATGAATATGGCGGTTACTGCCGCAGACGACAAAAAGGCATCCAATATTGTAGCATTGGATCTGATTAATGTTTCTCTGGTGGCGGATTATTTTGTTATTTGCCACGGGAATTCCGATACACAGGTACAAGCCATTGCCACTGAAATTCGCAAACAGGCTCATGCAGCCGGAGCGACGATCAAAGGTATCGAAGGTATGGATTCTGCACGTTGGGTACTGATGGACATGGGCGATGTTGTTGTTCATATCTTCCACCGCGACGAGCGTGAATACTACAACATTGAACGACTCTGGTCTGATGCCAAAGTGGTGGAAACTGTATGAGTTTGATTGCTGGAACAGTCGTCTCTTTACCGGTTTCACGTGAAGTGTCTCCGTTTGGCTTCTTTTTGACGACAGGATCGGAAGATGTACTTCTTCACTATACCGAGTTAACACGGGATATTAAGATTGGTGAGACGCTTGAGGTATTTGTATTCTTTGATACGGAAGATCGTCTGGCCGTAACGATGAAAAAGCCTTATCTGATGCTCGGCGAAATGGCACGACTGGTTGTGGCAGATGTTCACCCACGACTGGGCTGTTTCCTGGAAATGGGCCTTGGACGGCAATTGCTGCTTCCTATTCGCGAACTGCCTGAACTGGAAGAACTGCGTCCTCAAGTGGGGGATGAAGTCTTTGTAATCATGGAACATGACAAGCAAGGACGTCTGCGTGCCAAATTGGCCGGGGAACGTGAACTTTCACCATTGTCTTTCCATGCTCCAACTTCATGGTTAAACGAGTGGGTTGAAGCGACGGTATACAAGCCACTGCAGATGGGTACTTTTGTACTTGTAGAGGGCGGTGTACTGGGCTTTGGCGCAATTGGCATGATTCATTCATCCGAACGTAGTCATATGCTGCGTCTTGGTGAAAAAGTGAAATGTCGGGTGACACTGGTACGTGAAGACGGACGTGTGAATCTGGCCATGACTCAACTCAAACAAGTTGGACGTAACGAAGATGCAGACAAGCTGCTCGCCTTTATGAAAGAGCGCCCTATGGGCGGCATGCCTTACTCGGATGCAACTCCGCCGGATATCATCAAGCAGCGCTTTGGCATCAGTAAGTCTGCGTTCAAGCGTGCCTTGGGCAAATTGATGAAGGATGGACTGGTGGTTCAAAAGGAAAGCTGGACGTATCTGTCCGAATCTGCTTCTGCGGATCAAAG
Source organism: Paenibacillus sp. AGC31 (assembly GCF_057334655.1). Taxonomy (NCBI): domain Bacteria; kingdom Bacillati; phylum Bacillota; class Bacilli; order Caryophanales; family Paenibacillaceae; genus Paenibacillus; species Paenibacillus sp. AGC31. The sequence goes on along the minus strand of NZ_JBHFJH010000001.1, from coordinate 49,882 downwards.
TGAAGACAAGTAATTTTCTTGATTAAATAGTTGTAATATGGAACTCGGATAAGGCAGGGATAGGCTGGGTAAACACCGGATGCCCCTGCTTTTTCTTTTGTTAACAGGATTGGAAAATGAAATTGAAAGTGCGGTGCCTGACATGTCTTACCGGAAATTTGCCTATGTGTATGATGAATTAATGGAAGATATGCCTTATCCGGACTGGATAAGGTTTGCAAGAACAGCATGGGAAAAGCATGGAATGCCCAAAAGTGTCGCTGAACTTGGCTGTGGAACGGGCTCCATTACGATCCCGCTCGTGAACTCCGGTTTTGAAGTTACAGGCATTGACCTCTCAGCAGATATGCTGTCGGTTGCGCGCAGCAAGATGGAGGCTACACCTCAGGGTCATCGCTTGTATCGCGAGGGCAGTGTCCGTTGGGTGCAGCAGGATATGCGGGAATGGCGAGTTCCAGACCCTGTGGATTCGGTGATATCTTTCTGTGATTGTGTCAATTATTTGCTTGAACAAGAAGATGTCATTCGAACATTCCAGCGGACATATGAGATGCTGAAGCCTGATGGAACGTTCCTGTTTGATGTGCATCATCCCAATACCCTTATTCGTTATAATGAGGAGCAGCCTTTTGTACTGGATGAGCGCTCTGTGTCGTATATCTGGACTTGTGATCTGGACCAGGATCGCTGTGAGATTGAACATCATCTTAGTATTTTTTCGCGTGTGGATGACGGTAGCAAGGATATGTATCAGCGGTTTGAAGAAGTTCATGTCCAGCGTGCATATAATCCGGACTGGATGAAGCTGGAGTTGTCCAAGGCAGGTTTTAGAGACGTGAAGGTATATGCGGATTTTGAATGGAAAGAGGCCGGAGACAGCGCTCAGCGCTTGTTCTACGTGGCTGTGAAGTAAGAGCGAATAATGAGAACTGTCCTTATGTATGGTGCATAAGGGCAGTTTTTTTGTTTGACTTTTTATGGAAAATGAATAGCAAGATTCTGTAATTGGGAAAGGGAGTGCTAGGAAAGACATAACGACGTGACAAAAAGTATTGCCAGTTAAAGTAAAGGAGGCGATAATAGTCGGATAGAAAGCGTTTTCTGAGGAAATAAATCAAATGTCAATATGAGGTGTAGAAATGGAAAGTACATATAAAACAAGACTTACGTCAGAACAGTTGAATGCCATAATAGAGCAGCATTTCTCTGCAAGTATAGAGGACTACAAGGAAATGGTGGATGGCTGGGCCAATCATGCATATCTCATCACACTGAGTGACGCACAGCGAGTGGTACTGAAAATTGCACCGTCGGCTTCGACAAATCTGATGCGCTGTGAGCAGGATCTCATGATTGCCGAAGTTGAGGCACTACGCCTCATCACGGAGCTACAGGATGTTCCCGTACCCCAAGTGTTGGCTTATGATGATTCATTAACTATGGCTTCAGCGCGTTATTTTATCATGGAGTACATGTCTGGAGCACCCTATAATCAGGTCAAGGATCAATATTCTGTGGAAGAGCAGGAAGCTATTGAACACCAGCTGGGTCGGTACAATCGTCGAATTAATGAAATCAAGGGCGAGAAGTTTGGATATTTCTCGCAGGAAAAACAGCGTTATTCCACATGGAAAGAAGCATTTATGAATCTGATGGATGACATTCTTACCGACGGGGAAGAAGCGGGGATTACATTTTCGATTGATTACCCTGAATTGAGACGCTTGATTGGAGAAAAATCGAATGTGCTGGACGATGTAAAAGAACCTGTTCTTGTGAGTTGGGATCTGTGGGATGGCAATGTTCTAGTAGACAAAGGTCGTATCACAGCGATTATTGATTTTGAACGTTCACTGTGGGCAGATCCTCTGATGGAGCATTACTTCAGTCATTTTAACTATACTCCCGGATTCGTAAAGGGATACGGGCATGCGATTACGACTGAAAGTGAGCTGAGAAGAAGAAGTCTATACGACTTGTACTTTGATCTGGTATTACGCATTGAATGCGCTTATCGCCAATATGATAATCAGGAACATGTGAATTGGACCATTCATAATCTGGAGGAAGGCATTGAGCGTTTTCGGATATCCTGAACAGCAACGAGTGTTATGAACGGTATGAACCGTAGACTTCAAGATGGCGATTATAACGTGTAATATTGACTTTGGGCTTGCTTTTTTATATAATGGTCCCGATATTGTATACATATTTCGATGATAAGGATCAGTAGTAATTCCTGTACATAACAGAGAGCCGGCGGTTGGTGCAAGCCGGTTGACAGTGATTTGCGAACTCGCCTTGGAGAAATGCGGTGATTACACCATTCTGTTTAACCTGCTTGTATAAAACTTTGGGTTCAGGAATGGAAATCCGCATCGGTTAACCGCCGTTACAGGTCCAAAGGGAGTGGATGACGAAGCACGTTCGTCCGCTAACTAGGGTGGTACCACGGGAATTCAACCTCTCGTCCCTAGCGCTGCAAACGCTACGGGATGCTGAGGTTTTTTTGTTGCAATTAAAGCTAACGCGAATAACCTGAAGGAGGAACAATAGATGAGTGAGAATAACCAGCCGAAACACGGCTATCAGCCACAAGTCATGGAAAAAAGTTGGCAGCAATACTGGGATGCAAATAAAACGTTTAAAACGGGTGAGGACCCAGCTAAACCGAAATTTTATGCGCTGGATATGTTCCCTTATCCATCCGGTTCAGGTCTGCACGTAGGTCACCCGGAAGGATATACGGCAACGGATATCGTTTCCCGCTACAAACGTATGCGCGGTTACAACGTATTGCACCCAATGGGTTGGGATGCTTTCGGTCTGCCTGCTGAGCAGCATGCACTGGATACAGGTGAACATCCACGAGATATTACATTCCGCAATATTGACAATTTCCGTCGCCAGATCAAATCGCTTGGTTTCTCCTATGACTGGGATCGTGAGATCAGCACAACGGACCCTGAATACTATAAATGGACACAATGGATCTTTATTCAGCTGTACAATAAAGGCCTGGCTTATGTGGATGAAGTTGCAGTTAACTGGTGTGAAGCCCTTGGAACGGTACTGGCTAATGAAGAGGTTATTGATGGCAAGAGTGAACGTGGAGGACATCCGGTTGTACGTAAACCGATGCGTCAATGGGTACTAAGAATTACCGAGTATGCAGAGCGTCTGTTGGAAGACCTGGAAGAGCTGGACTGGTCTGAAAGCATCAAGGATATGCAGCGCAACTGGATCGGTAAATCGACAGGTGCAGAAGTTGTATTTGCCATTGAAGGTCGCGAGGAAGTCATCAAGGTGTTCACTACCCGTGCGGACACATTGTTCGGTGCGAGCTTTGCAGTACTTGCTCCGGAACATGAATTGGTAGAAGCAATTACAACCGATGACCAACGTGAAGCGATTCAGGCTTATCAGGAGCAGGCTTCTCGTAAAAGTGATCTGGAACGTACAGATTTGGCCAAAGACAAAACAGGTGTATTCACTGGCTCTTATGCAATCAACCCTGTTAATGGTGCAAAACTGCCGATCTGGATTGCTGATTACGTTCTTGCAGGTTACGGTACAGGTGCGGTTATGGCTGTTCCGGGTCATGATGCGCGTGACTGGGAATTTGCGAAGCAGTTCGGTCTAGATATCATCGAGGTTATTCAAGGTGGAGACGTTACACAAGAGGCGTATTCGGGTGATGGCGCGCATGTGAATTCCGATTTCCTGAACGGACTGAACAATGAAGAAGCGGTTGCCAAGATGATTGCTTGGTTGGAAGAGAACGGTAAAGGACAAGGGAAAGTGACCTATCGTCTGCGCGATTGGCTGTTCAGTCGTCAGCGCTACTGGGGTGAGCCAATCCCGATTCTGCATCTGGAAGACGGAACGATGAAGACCGTACCGGAGGATCAACTTCCACTGCTGCTGCCTGATATCGACCAGATCAAACCTTCGGGTACAGGAGAATCACCACTGGCGAATGTTACGGAGTGGGTGAATACGGTAGATCCGGAAACGGGAATGAAGGCACGTCGTGAGACCAACACCATGCCACAATGGGCGGGTAGCTGCTGGTATTACCTGCGCTTTATCGATCCGCACAATGACAAGGAACTGATCTCCAAGGAGAAACAGCAGCAGTGGTTGCCAGTTGATCTGTACATTGGCGGAGCAGAGCACGCGGTACTTCACTTGCTGTACGCTCGTTTCTGGCACAAAGTGCTGTATGATCTGGGTGTTGTGGAGACCAAAGAGCCTTTCCACAAACTGGTGAACCAAGGTATGATCCTGGGTACCAATAATGAGAAAATGAGTAAATCTCGTGGTAATGTCATTAACCCGGATGAAATCGTGAATGAATTTGGTGCAGATACATTGCGTCTGTACGAGATGTTCATGGGACCATTGGAAGCGACAAAACCGTGGAATGCAAACGGGGTTGAAGGCATGCACCGCTTCCTGTCACGTGTATGGCGTCTCTTCATTAACGAAGACACAGGAGCCATCAATGACAAGATTACGGTGGACGGTGGAACGGATGAGTTCAAACGGACTGCTCACAAAACGATCAAAAAAGTTACGGAAGATCTGGAACATCTGCGCTTCAACACATCCATCAGCCAGCTGATGATTTTCATCAACGATGCATACAAAGCGGACACACTGCCTCGTGAAGCGATGGAGAAATTTGTACAGCTGTTGTCACCACTGGCACCGCATATGGCAGAGGAACTGTGGAGCCGTTTGGGTCATGAAGGTGGAATCTCTTACGTGGCTTGGCCTGAATATGATGAGTCCATGACAGTGGATGCGGAAGTAGAAATCGTTGTTCAGGTAAATGGTAAAATTGTAACTCGTGCTACAATCGCGAAGGATCTGGATGCACAAGGTATGCAGGACTTTACGATGGAGCTGGCACCTGTTAAGCAGGCGCTGGAAGGCAAGACCATTCGCAAGGTCATTGCCGTTCCAGGCAAACTCGTTAATATTGTTGCCGGTTAATCTCACCGGCTCGGAATAGTTCATCCAGCTTTAACAAATCTTCATCATATTTGTCATGTGTCGTGTGGATCAGGCTGTCGAAAACGCCGTCAAGACTAACCTTCAGCAGTGCAAGTGCCTGAGCGGTAATACCGCCAGGTACAGCGACACGAGCCTGAAGCTCTTGCGGGGTGTATCCTCCTTCGGTGAGCAGCTTGCCTGTTCCCAGGAGCATTTCGCCAGCCAGAGCGCAGGCATCTGCCCTTTTGATGCCTGTCAGCTTCACTGCACTTTCGATCCACTGTTCCAAAAAGAACGATATGAATGCAGGTCCGCAGCTGGAGAAGTCGGATGTGATTCGTGTACAGGCTTCATCCACTTGGTACGGCCTGCCTATATGACTGAGCAGACTTTCCAACACAGCGCGGTCTTCACTGGTCATTCGTTCGCCATGTATGCAGAGGGATGCTCCACTGCCGACTTGGTGTGTGACGCTGGGAATTACCTTGGAGACTTTGCAAGGAAGTGAAGATTCCAGATGTCGCAGCTGCACGGGACTGGTGATCGAGACAATTATATGATTGGGATTCACGACAGGCAGGATGTCGTCAATAACATGTTTGAATTCAAGCGGCTTCACGCACAGGAAGATGATGTTGCTTCGGATCACCGTTTCCCGATTGCTCTGGGATTCATGCAGACCGGGGTAACGGAGGGATAACTGACGTACTTTGGACGGGGTTCGATTGCTGGCCGCGATCTGCCGGGGCTCAAGTGCACCCGATTGGATCAGGGCATAGATTAGCAGGCTGCCCATGCTGCCGGTTCCGATAAATCCAACCTTCATTGTTTCAGGCCTCCTTTCATGCTTTACGGTACTGGCGCAGTTCATTCCCTCTATTCTATGCGTGAGGACCTGTTTCACATGACATGAAAAATGCACAACTTGTTTCATCAGGAAAGTTCAACGGTTCGGAAGCACCGCCCGTGTTCGAAATGAATGATTTTGAATTCAGGGAGAGGTGTGGAAGAATGAGATGGAACAAAGGGATGACCATTGCTGCTGCGGTGGTTGGAAGTATACTTATATTATGGTCGGGCAAAAGTGAACAACCACCTAGTGGCTGGGAACCCTTGCAGCTCGGCACCGAGAAGCCGACGATAGAGCAGGAACTCCCTGCTGTACTGTCGGCTACTTCGGTTCAGGGCAATACAGGAGTATCTTCGGGAGCGGATGCAAGTGGGATGCAGACTGGGAATGAGGCTAAGGCAGAAGAGTCTAAAGAGCTTGCGAGCGTTGGGGTTGAAGGTGATTCAGTTGTTCAAACTACAAGTCAGACGAATGATAATCCACCGGACACCTCAAATTCGATTGAACCAGTTACGCAGGGTACGAATTCTGATCCTTCGGTTACCTCCGAGACGGGCTCGAACAGTAACCCACCTGTAGTTCGTGAGGAAGCTAGCGACAATGGGAAGATTGATGTGAATACTGCACCTGTCTCCAAGCTTACGAATCTTCCCGGAATTGGAGAGAAGAAAGCTCAGGCTATTGTCGACTATCGGAATGCACATGGTCCTTTTGCAAAAGTGAGTGATCTGACAAAGGTCAAAGGGATCGGCATGAAGATGCTGGAGAAGATGGCACCTTATGTGCAGATCCGGTAATATTAGAAATAAAAAAATGTGTTGAGCGGGAGGAAAGCAGCATGAGTACAGAGGTACGCAAGGACTGGGATACGTATTTTATGGACATCGCGTATATGGTTTCCACTCGTTCCCGCTGTTCGCGTCGTCATGTGGGTGCCGTTCTTGTTCAGGGGAAGAAACTGCTGGGAACAGCCTATAATGGTGCACCCACCGGCGTCCCGGATTGTTCTGAAGCAGGTTGCATGATATCGGAAGAGTATGAGTTGGTCGTGACCGATGGGCAAGAAGAAATGGTGAAAAAGCAACGATGCATTCGCACAATCCATGCGGAGCAAAATTTGCTTTTATTCACAGATCGAATCGACCGCGAAGGCTCGTCCGTGTACGTGACCGACGAACCGTGCTGGACATGTGCCAATATGCTGGCGAATAGCGGGATTACAGAAATCGTGTTTCATCGTTCTTATCCTAAAGATACCGGCAAGGTTACCAATATGATGGAACAGAAGGGCATAACGTTCCGCAGGCTGGAGAATTACCAGCCCCCGCGGGAAACGATGATGACTGTGAGCAATTAATGTGAATATGGTCGAATACGTGAGGGAGAACCTCCGGCAAGCCTGAATTGGCTTTCCGGGGGTTTTTCTGCGTTCAACGGGTGAAATGAGGGAGGGGTAGAAATGAAAGGCAGACCGTTATTAAGTTTTACGATTTGTTGGTTGTGCGGGAGCGGGATAGCATGCGCGTTAACAGGCTGGACGTTAATCTGGGGGCTAATTGGAGCTCTGGCATGTCTGCCACTTTTACTTCATTTTATTAATGTGCGTGGATGGTCTGTTTTATTTTTACTTGTTGCCTTTATTGGAGGCGCTGCACATTGGGAATGGAATGATGCACGCAATCATAGCAGTCTGTCCAAGACTACTCACATCTCTGCTAAAGAGTTGGACGGTTTGGCAGCCGAAATTCAGGGTGAGCTGGTGTCAGATGTTCGCATTGATGGAGACCGGGCTGACTTTAAGATACAGATGTCTTCAATATTACCCATATCGGATTCGTCAGCAGATACAGATCTCGCATCATCATCTGCATTCAACATAAATGAACAATTGATCGTACAAGTCAGACTGTTGGAGGAAGAAGAACAACAGGTAGCAGCGGGCTGGAAGAGGGGCGATGAAATCACACTTAATGGCTCTTTTGCCCTTCCTGGCGAAGCAAGAAACTTTGGCGGGTTTGATTATCGCAGTTATTTGCGAACCCTGCATATCCACTGGTTGTTCAAAGTGAAGGGAGCCAGTTCGGTAACAGCAGTTGCTCCTGAGGAACTTGGACAATATAACATACTACGGTGGACAGATTGGACTAGGCATAAGTTGGGCTCGGCGGTTGAGCAGTTATTTCCAGAGCCTCATGCTGGATATATGAAGGGTCTTATTATCGGGATGGCTACTGATATCGATCCGGGTACCTATGGTCAGTTTTCACAACTGGGTCTAACGCATATCCTGGCAATATCCGGGACCCATGTCGCTGTATATGTAGCTTCTCTTCTCCTTATTTTATCCTGGCTAAGGCTTACCAGAGAGACGGCACTTACGATTGTTCTGATCCTGGTGCCAGCTTATGTACTGTTATCCGGAGGTTCACCTTCAGTGATTCGGGCAGGAATGATGTCCATGATTGGGTTGTATATGGCACGTCGAGGCCTCGCCAGAGACGGCCTTCAGATGATTAGTGCAGCAGCTTTGCTGATGATGTGGTGGGACCCGTACTTTTTGCTGAGCGTCAGCTTCCAGTTATCCTTTCTTGTGACCGCAGGCCTGATGATCTATATGCCACTGATAAACCGACTGTTCAGAAGCTGGCCTAAATCTCTGGCAGCAACAGCATCCGTTACCGTGACCGCTCAGCTGATTTCGTTCCCAGTAACCATTTTATATTTCAACCAGTTCTCATTGCTCTCATTTGTGGCCAACTTTCTGCTTGTATCTTTAATCAGTGCCATTGTATTACCTCTGGGGACGGTTGCCATGTTATTGTCGTTTATATGGGTTCCCTTGGCGAACCCCCTCGCATGGATAGCGATGCAACTGAATCAACTGACATTTGTAAGCGTGGAGTGGATGAATAGCCTGCCAGGTTTTGTGTTGATCTGGGCAACACCTTCCCTGTTGTGGATTGCTGCATATTATGCTGTGTTGTATGCCTTACTCTACCTGTTGCATCGTGGCAATGGTGAGCAGCAAGAAACAGCGTTTGTTGAGGAAGAGACGGCTCCTCTTGTGAGGCGACGACCTCCAGTTTCCATGGCGAATGTGGGCATTCGCTCTTCGATGTCTACCGTGGCACAGGATCAAGGTAAGAACCGCGTAGATGGAAAAGAAACTTCATTAACGACATTAGGAGCCAGCATTGCCTGGCCGGAATATACAAGTGCATTTACCGCACGAGGTGCAGGTTATTATTCAAGTGAACGAATGAGTAAAGCTCAGCAATGGTTGTGCGGGTTGCTCGCTATCAGCTTTATTTCTGGAATGTGGTGGGCATATCAGACTCCCAAGCCTGCTGGAACCGGCATCGTGCAGTTTTTGGATATTGGTCAGGGAGACAGCACATTGATTACAACCCCGGAAGGCAAACACATTCTGGTGGATGGCGGGGGAACAGTTAGTTTTGGGAACAACGAACAATCTTGGAAAACAAGGCGTGATCCGTATGAGGTGGGAGCCAAGGTCGTTGTTCCTCTATTGAAAAAGAGAGGTATCCATCAACTGGACGCTGTCATTGTAACGCATGCCGATCAGGATCATGCCGGAGGACTACAGGCTGTGCTGGAACAGATTCCGGTTAAACGTTTCATGTTTAATGGCACGACCAGCGGTAAAGAAAACTTTGATAAATTACTGGACACAGCCATGGAACGGAAAATTCCTCTGTACGCTATTCAGCAGGGCATGTCCTATAAGGCTGATAAGCAGACAAGTTTACATTTTATAGCTCCGGATCTGGCACATATGGATGTAAATGCATCAGGCAATTTACCTGTATCTGAACACCAGAATCATGATTCCGTTGTCTTTTTGCTGGAAATGGCGGGGGCTTCCATGTTGTTCACCGGAGATATGGATGCAGCAGCCGAGCAGGACCTGCTCTATATGATTCAAGATGGCTCATTGGCTGCCCAGTTTGAACAGAAAGGTGCAGATCTTGGAGTTACAGAGGGGGTCGTACAAAGGGTACTTACACGCCCGTTGCAGGTTGATTCAAATGATGCTTCAGCGGAGGCGTCTGTATCCATTGACGTTCTAAAGGTCGCTCATCATGGTAGTAAAACGTCGTCGACCGAAGCCTGGCTCCAATACTGGAACGCCAAAACCGCTGTGATATCTGCAGGAGTTAACAATACATATGGGCATCCCAATCCGGGAGTGATGGAACGTCTGGAAGCTACCGGGTCAGAGATTTATCGGACAGATCAGATGGGTGAGGTCCAGATGAGGGTGAAAGATGGGAAGATTGATATTCGATACAAGTTGTTTGGAGTTGAGTGACGGCACACGATCTATTTATCGGTGAGTAGAAGAGTGAAGAAAACGCCGATTTAATACCAACTGTAAGGTTAAAAAGACAAGAGAACATACCACAATGTGGATAGTCTGAGCGGAAAAAGTAGTGAAGTTACGTGTAAATATCGAGTAGGTGACCCCACCTGTGAAGCCTAATAGAACATATGCGGCAATAGCAACGAGCAATCTCATATACGTATTATCTTTTTTTCTGCATAAAAGTAATCCATCCACCAATATAGAAAGGGGCGTAAGTAAGAAAAGTAAAATAGCGAGGTTAATCAATAATCCAACTGCAAATTTATACCCGAATGAATAATAGTAGGTATTCTCTAATCTTTCATCTATAGGGACATAGTGATATATCCCCATTGCAAGTGAAATGAACACTGCAGTTAATACAGCTGCAACTATTTTTCCGCGTGGCTGATTGATTCTATGGGTGCTTGTCATTCGAAAATTGACCTCCATCTTGAATAACTATATTCAACAACTGATAGACTTAGGGAGTTACTATATTTTAACATACACATGTTGAAAAAGAATGATGAGGGACATGGAGAAAGTAGTACTTGGTTAACCCATAACAGAAAAAAGTCGTTCCCCTGCGAACGACTTCATTTTGAATTTCATAATAATAACACATTCTAATCGTTATGCGTTATGAGGATAGTTAGGCTGTCATTTAGTATAGTTGACTAGGAGGAACTACTCTCACTCTCTTGCTTTTGAGATACTAATCGGCAAGCTAATTATAGTTGCGCTGAATAAGTTGAGTATGTGATCAATTTGATCCCAACTTTTATGCCCTATTATCATATTAAATGCAATGAATAAAGCACTACTGAGTAGAAAGAATCCCAGGAAGTATTCGAAAAATATTTTTAGATTCATCTAGTCTCCCGCATATCCATTTAGATGTTTGTTACGGTTGCACGCCCTATTTCGTTTGTAATATGTTTTCTATTTTAGATTATTAAATGCAATCATTTGTATTTGGTTTGTTGAAGTTATGTAAAAATATGGTTTGATTTGCGGTTTTATTATTGTTAGGTGATTTTTGTTGCAGGATTATGGTTGTTTTTACCGAATAATAGTTAGGCCCACCTTAGAGGAGGGATAGAGATACTTAGGGATCGTAGCACTATACATAATAATGAGGGGATCAAGAAAATGGAACTTGTAGAAATGTCGCAAAGTAAAAAGAACAGAAATGCAACTCAGAAGTTTAGAGTGAAATGGATTAGAAAAGCGATAGCCCTATGCATTGGACTTTTAGTTATCGGTTTGATCGCAGGACAGTCCTCCGCTTTTGCATCATCCGGATCGGGTAACTCCATCACTTCAGTTCTTGACCGAAATGATTATTTGCTGGACGATGGTACACTTTGGTCAAAAGGGATCACAAGTGGAGTATGGACACAAAATCGAAAACTGATTGGTATTTCAAAATCAGACGATTATTTCATCTTTGGTTGGACTGCCGATGGCCAAGTGATTCGGTGGAATAAGGACAATGCGCATATACCAGTAACGAAACAATTCAATGGTGTGATTAAGGTATATGGTCATGGATGGGTTCAGCTTCAGGATGGAAACCTTTATAATTTTGATGATCAGGCTAAGGTTTTGGAATCGATTATCGATGCGGATTCTTATAGTTTTGGAAGCGATTCTTCTTATAGCGCATTATCTTCATCAGGAGATATATATTATGACAAATACAAAAAAATACGTAAAGCTGGAAATGTACCTGATGGTAAAGCAATTGCAACGAATGGTGTTTACGCAGCTGTGCTGAAAAATGATGGCTCGGTAGTGATCGTAAGTATGCTGTATGAGGATGACTACATCACGGTTGCGAATAATGTGCAATCTTTGATTTGGTGGGGGAGTACGCATAAGCTGCTCACAGTGAAACAGGATGGAACCGTCTGGAGCTACGATCGAACTGCCAAATATAAGGGCGAGCAACTGCCGGGTTTAAGTAACGTATCGCGGATGGTGTATGGGCCTAATCTGGATGAACTATATGCACAGTTACAGGATGGATCGTGGGTTACATATGATAATGGAAAGTTAACTCCTCTATCAGCTCCCGCGTTAGATCAAGTGACACTTACAGCATCTTCCAAGGACGCTAATATAGGGGATACGATCACCCTTACCGTTCAGGAGAATTATAGTAATGGATTCAAAAACAAACGTGCGCCATTGCCTGAAGAAATTATAGTGGAGCAGCCCCAAGTTGCACAGATTCAGGCAGGAGGCAAACTGAAGGTTACGGGCATGGGAACAACCAAAGTCACATTGAAGATAGGTGATTTGGCTTCAAGTCTTCAACTGAACGTTGATTCACAGCAAAAGTTAACAGGCGCCACATTGTTGGATGGAAATGTATACTTGCCAGTACAGTCGGTGTTCAAAACTTTGGGAGCCAAAATTGATGTGAAGGGTTCATCTTTTGAAATTCAATTTGGAGATGACAGTATTGTTTTGCAAAAAGGGAGTGCTGTTGCGCGATTAAACAACACAGAGCTGAAGTTGAAAGGGAAAGTACAAACCATTGGAGGACAAACTGTATTTCCTGCGGACTTGTTAAGACAGGCTGCGGGTATTCAGGTTCGATGGGATGCTGAGCTAAAGCAGGCCAAGGTGCTGGTTGGAAATTCTTCTATTTTGGTGGAATCGAAGGATACACTTGCACTGATCAAGAAAAAAGAGTTGGGGAACCTTGCTCGCTTCATTGGCAAGTCCTACTGGATCAACAGTGATACGAGTTTAGGGCAACGTTTCAGTAAAGTGACCATATCAGATATCAAAATTGAGAAGATTAAATACGGTGATCGAAGTTACTCTATTATCTTCCGTAATGCAAAAGGAAAAACCGTTTCTGCCTACGCAGGAGGTGCACCTTCCAGTGTGACGGAGATGCTTGCCGATTCCAACCAATTCTTCTCTTCTGATCCGTATAAGAAATACAATTGGTCCAAGTCCACTTGGAATAAAATCATTGCTGGAGAAGTAGCTTTAGGAATGAACATAACTCAGGTGCGCCTTGCATGGGGAGATCCATCGAGCATTACGTATGAAACGAGTTCAAAAGGCAAAATCGAGGTTTGGGTGTATGCCAGCTCCGCAGGCATAAGAGCTTTAGGGTTTCTCAATGGCAAACTGATGGCGATTTACTGATGAATATACCAATTAATCACTTCATTTGATTGCAGGTTACAGCACAGCACAAAAAAAGCCCGCTTTCCGTTACACTCCACGAGGGAGAATATCGGAAAACGGGCCATTTTTTCAAAATGTAGAAGAAATATAAGAACTATTCTACGCCATCCTTAAAGTGTTTGTTCCAGTGTTTATCGCCCTTGTGCAACAGATCTTCTACCGTTTTCTCAAGAGTCATCAACAGTTGTGCTCTCACATCAAGTACGGTTTCTCTGTACAAGCGTTCTTCCGTTCCAACGATTTTATCGCCGTATAATGCCTGTGCAGCTACGTACTTCCGATGTTCCTCAACCAGAGTATCAATGGACTCCAATGCATGTTCCACAAAGTGGGAAATACTTTGATATTCTTTGGGCATTTGTTCTTTTAAAGCTTGAATTTTCGCAAGAGCTGGCATGCTCATCACCTCGTGTTTATGAATGTAAATTTACAATACACTATTTTCATGAAAATTGCATTAAAAACAGCTTAAATTTGGACAAATTTCGACTTTTTTTATTTTTGGACCCAAAAAAGTGCTTATCTATAATGTATGCCATTGCATTTGAATTGAGTCGTGTAAGTAATGGAATCCCTTTTGGATACGTTTGGTGACTCGTTATGCAATTTCTGTTATTCTAAGAGAAGATTTCAGCGGCCCTAATACATACGCCGTTATTTTGTTATGGCAAATTTAAAAAATACTTAACTTTGCAACAATTTTATTGATGATCACGTCTGTAAGGTTGCAGGGAGAGGGGGATCCTTTGTGGTAGAGCCGGAACTCATCAGAGCCGCTCAATCGGGCGATCGCGACGCTCTAATTACCCTATTGCGGGAGATTGAACAACATGTCTATCGGACCGCATATTACATTCTAAATAATGAACAGGACGCTTTGGATGCTGCGCAGGAAGCGTTGATCCGAATTTACACCAAAATCAATTCATACGAAGAAAAGGCCCAATTCAAAACATGGGTACAACGCATCGTTACAAACATCTGTATTGATAAATTCAGAAGAACCAAGCCGTCTGTCTCCATTGACGAACATGACATGGTTTTTCAGGATAATCAGGATGTGGAGTACGAGGTCATGTCTACATATGTGGCCCAAGACATTCAGGATGCGATCAACAAACTTCCCGAGCATCATCGTACCGTTATTGTTCTAAGATATTTGCAGGACTTATCCTACAATGAAATTGCGGATTGTCTCGATCTTCCGTTGAATACGGTGAAATCTTATTTATTTAGAGCCAGACAGCAATTACAGAATCTACTACAGGAATATCAGAAAGGTGGTGTGACAGGATGAAATGCGAAGAGGTGGTGGAATGGATGCACCGCTATCTGGATCATGATCTGGGCGAGGCGGAAACCGCGCAGATGCTACAGCATGTGGCGAAGTGTCCGGAGTGCGCCGAGAATTTTAGTTTACTCAGAGCTCTTTCCAGAGAACTGGAAGAATTACCGCAAGTAAGCCCGAAATTTAGTCTGGTTGATGCGATTATGCCACAGCTTGATGCTATTGACGAAGCGCGGAAGGAACAAAGTAGCACCATACAGGAAATGAATCCTGTCCCCGCTGCATTTGAGAATCTACAACGTTCAAGTGAGCGGAAAACGAAGCAAAAATGGCTTAACTCGATGGCAGGACGTATGTCGGTGGGTGCAGCGGCTGCGGCAGTTGTATTGGGATTCGCCATCTGGGGATATCAGCCTGAACAGATTGAGAATGCCGATTCCATGTTGATGAGCTCTGGAGCTTCTCAAGAGAGCGGCAATGTGGATGAAAATCCATTAAGCAAGAATATTGAAAATTATGATCCTGCCACTTCGTCCCAACCAAGCAGCAACGATGTGTTTGTGGATCAATCGAATGTTTCACCAACTGAACCAGATAACCAAGGCGTAGAAACAATTCCTGAAGAGAACGGTGGAGATGAGATGCAGGAGCCTGAAGTTCAGTCAAATCCTACACCTAAACAACAACCGGCTACCGAATCAACGCCTGCTCCGAATAAAGGACCGCAGGATAATTCGTCCAAAACTCCTCCGACCGATAATCAGAATAATCAGGTTCAGAACCAGGATTCTGAGCAGAGAATTCAGGAATCTGGAGATTCTCCTAAATCTTCTGCAGATGGGGAAGAGAGTGGAGTAACAGAAACAGAAAATGGAGATGCGCAATCCTTCACTTCTCAGGATACAACACCTAATATGACTGAAGATGTTCCGGTTGAAGGTAACGCTGTACCTGATTCCAGTGCAGGTGCAGACGCTTCTGGAGGAAACAAAGGATTCGCAGCAGGACCGGATCAGGGAATGGCTACAACAGCAGCACCAAAAGAATGGAAGTCACCTGACGGCTCCTATGTAGTTATGCTTATTGGTGATCAAATCAGCATATACTCCAAACCTGTGAGCGAACCGGATGTTCTGAATCTGGTTGAACAACGCAGCATAGAGGGAACACTGAAGTCAGCGAGTTGGTCGAAGGATGGCACCCTATTTAATTACGAAACGGACAAGGACGGAACAACAGCCAAGAACTCGTTTAATGTACCTGCTGTTTCAGGTGGAGCTCCTGCGAAATAATTAAAAATGGGGAGTGCGCTCCTCTAAACGAAAGAACAATTTCAGCATGACAAGCATATAGTGGAAGTAACAAAACGTCCTATCTCAGTTCAAACAACTGACGTCGTATGACCGCGCACCGGCTTTTTCTAGAACTGCTGGTGTCAGCGTTTATATAGATGTAGGACAGGGGACCTTCATCCATAACTGGATGTAAGGTCCCTTTGTTGTCTTGCGTTTTTTCTGGTAGGATAAGAGGGATAAGGAGGCGCCGTGAATGGATGTAAAAAGTGCAACAAAGGCAATACGTAATGGAGAAACGGCACCGATATATGTGCTGTACGGAACGGAGAAGTACCAGATACAGCAATTTACGGATATGTTAAAAGAACAGGTTATTGAAGAAGAACATCGTGATTTTGCGATTATTCCATATGATTTGTCTGAAACGGCTGTGGAGGTCGTTATTGAAGAAGCAGAGACTGTACCTTTTCTGGTTCCACGCAAATTAATAATTGTAAGAGACGCGAGCTTGTTCACTGCAGGTAAAGAATCCAAGATTGAACATCAGGTTGATCGTCTGCTTACATATATGGAAAATCCGGCAGATTACAGTACGATTGTTTTCCTGGCCCAAGGGGATAAGCTGGATGAGCGTAAGAAACTGGTGAAAGCTGTCAAGAAACAGGCAGTAGTTCTTGCTTTTGCTCCACTCAGTGGAGAAGAGTTATTGAATTGGATAGTGAAACTTGCGAAGCAGCGGGATGTTTCCTTGGAGACGGGAGCGGCGGAAACGTTGATCAGCTATGCAGGAACAGGTCTTCAGACCCTGTCTGCTGAAGTAGACAAGTTATGTTTGTTTGCGGGTAATGGGGGGACAATCAAGCGTGCTGATATCGAGTCACTGGTTGCCCGTAGTACAGAGCAAAATGTATTTTCACTGGTGGAGGAACTTGCTAATTTGCGACTGGAGAAAGCGTTGGCTCTTTTCTATGAGTTGCTGAAGCAGCGGGAAGAACCGATTAAAATTGCGGCTTTAATCGCACGCCAGTTTCGGATCATGATCCAGGTGAAAGAGTTGGGGCAACAAAGTTACTCCCAGCAGCAGATTGCCAGTCAGCTTGGGCTGCATCCTTATGCTGTTAAGATTGCGGGTGAGCAAGCCCGCAAATTTCAGCCGGAACGTCTGAGAATGATTCTGAGTCACCTCAGCGAATTGGATTACCAGATGAAAACAGGAGCGGTGGATAAAGTGCTTGGTCTGGAGCTGTTCTTATTGAGACTTGGTGCGTGAATGAATACGTAAACGTAATAGATTACTAGTGTGAATAACAAACAAAGCGACCTTTGCTCCATGATGGTTAAATCATCGGAATAAAGGTCGCTTTTGTTTGTGTCTTATACTTATCGAATCAGATACTAAAAAATCCTGAAAGCCTATGCTGTTCAGGATTTTTCCATTGGATCGTATAAGTAACGCTTCTTACGCTTGTGCGGAAAGAGCGTTCAGTTTTTTCGCCAAGCGAGACTTTTTGCGTGCTGCAGCATTTTTATGAACCAGACCTTTAGTTACAGCCTTGTCCAGCTTTTTGGAAGCAGCTTGAATCGCAGCTTTTGCAGTATCAACTTCGTTACTTACCAGAGCAGCATCAGCAGCTTTAACAGCTGTACGGAGTGCAGACTTCTGGGAAGCGTTGAGTGCGCGGCGCTTGTCGCTCGTTTTTACGCGTTTAACAGCGGATTTGATGTTTGGCATTACATTCACCTCCTGTAAGGCATTTGCATGAATACAAACGTTTCACAACTTAAAATATTCTATCACGCTAGCATGTAAAATGCAACAGATATTCCTACGATGTTCGACATGCTGCATAAAGAAACTCTTTTTCCCACACAATATGCTCAAATGCGGTAAGGGAGGCAGGGACAGAATGACACTGGATTTGCAAAACTATACAGTTCGTACCGATTTGGCGATCGACTCCAAGGAAATGGCGCAAGGTGGACAGAAACAGACGATTCCCGGACTACGGGAAGATGTAGAGAAAAAAGAGGGTATTACGATTACACGTATTGATGTCCTGAATGAAGAAGCAGCCAAAGCGATTGGACGGGTGAAAGGTCACTATGTCACCTTGGAAGTACCTTCACTACGGAATGGTGATACCGAGTTACAGGAGCGAGTTGCTGCCGAGTTCACCCGTGAAATGGAAGATTTTATGATTAAGGCCGGAATCAACAAAACATCCAAGGTCTTGATTGTGGGCCTGGGCAACTTAAATGTCACCCCGGACTCACTTGGTCCACTTGTTGTGGAAAATCTGATGGTGACCCGTCAGTATTTCGAATTGGTGCCAGATCAGGTTGCGCCAGGGTATCGGGAAGTCAGCGCGATTGCTCCCGGTGTATTAGGTACAACAGGCATTGAATCCAGTGACATCGTACAGGGGATTGTAGACCGGACCAAGCCGGATGCCATTATTGCGATTGATGCGCTGGCCTCCCGTTCCTTGGAACGTGTAAATACAACGATTCAGGTCGCGGACATTGGTATTCACCCGGGTTCCGGTATTGGAAACAAACGGCGTGGCCTGACTCGTGAGATATTAGGTGTGCCTTGCATCGCCATCGGAGTACCAACCGTATGTTATGCGTCCACCATCGTGAATAATGTGATTGAGATGATGAGCTCACACTTTCGCCAGGAAACGGATCAGACCAAACAGATCATGGGCATGCTGGACGACATCGGTGAACAAGATCGCTTGAGTCTGGTGAAAGAGGTACTGGAGCCACTAGGTCATGACCTCATTGTGACCCCAAAGGAAATCGATGAGTTTATTGAGGGAATTGCCAATGTTATCGCTTCAGGACTTAACGCCGCGCTCCATGATGCCGTGAATCCAGATAACGTAGCCGCTTATACACATTAAAACTTAAAACTGCTGAGAAGAAGGTCCGAATCTATCGGACTTTCTTTTTTTGTTTCTGGAATCTTTCATTTTCCTGTTCTATCAAATTGGACCGGCTCATAGAGTTGAAGTATAAGAGTTGTCCAGCAGGGAAGGAGACAGCAGAATGAACAAGATATTGGCCTGGAATATTGGGAAATGGAAAAAAAGATGTCTGCACGTGCTGGCCATGGGCCGTACGTTGTTGTTGCTTATGATCATATCTGCCTTGTTTTTTGTCGTACTGGGTCTGGGGGGCATGGCAGAGAAACGCTTGAATAATTCACCCGTTTCTTCCATGAAAGGATTTGCAAGTGCCGTGTCAAGCCGCTTTTTCGTCGATATGCTCGGTATGGAGATGCCTCATCTCACCCAGAAGGAACAGACCTCTGCCATATCTGGTGAGAATCTCACCTCTTTTGTTTTCCAATTACTAACAAATGTAAATCCACAAGATCCGAAGAGCCTGATTGCGAGAGAAATGCCGGGCATGGGTTCCAACCAACCTGTTCTGCTCCGTCCTGGATCTGGTAACGAAAAAGCCGAGGCTCCCGAAGATTATCAGCCCGGACCCGGTCTTACGGATACTGCTTCCGCAGGTGGAGGAAAACCCGGTAGTGAGCTGCATGTTCCACCAGGCCAGGACAATACGGATCCACCTGAGTCGACTGAGCCTGGAGATGGAGAAGGTAAAGAAGATCCCCCAGCGAAGAATGGCGAAAAAGACAATTCAGGCTCACCGACAACAGGTAAAAAGTCAATTCTTATCTATCATTCCCATCCACGGGAAGGCTATAATCCACTGCTTGGTACGAAAAGTGATAATCCATCATCAGGCAAATCAACAGGTAATGTGTTTCAAGTGGGAACCTACCTCTCAGACAGTCTGGAGAAGCTGGGAATCGGCGTAGAACACGCCAAGGATGATTACCCCACCAAAGTAAAGGACTATAACTGGAACTATTCCTATAAATACTCCCGTCAAACGGTAAAAGCGGCACTCGCCCAAAATGATGATCTGACGTATCTCATAGACATTCATCGCGATTCACAGCGTCATGGCAAAACAACAACAACTATTAATGACTTGGGCTACGCCAAAGTATATTTCATTATTGGACATGAAAATCCAAATTGGCGGCAGAATGAAGCCTTTGCAGCGAAAATTCATAAGAAACTGGAAGCCAAGTATCCTGGGGTATCCCGTGGTGTGTGGGGCAAGGATGGCGGAGGAGCCAACAATGGAGAGTATAACCAAACCCTTTCACCTAACAGCATTTTGATTGAGATTGGTGGTATCGACAATACAGGAGCTGAGCTCCAACGGACATCAAAGATTCTCGCAGACATGATTTCTCAAGTGTATTGGG
Organism: Paenibacillus sp. AGC31; assembly: GCF_057334655.1. Lineage (NCBI taxonomy): Bacteria > Bacillati > Bacillota > Bacilli > Caryophanales > Paenibacillaceae > Paenibacillus > Paenibacillus sp. AGC31. The sequence goes on along the minus strand of NZ_JBHFJH010000001.1, from coordinate 29,569 downwards.
AAGATCAGAAGGTGGACAAAGCCAGTGTGGAAACCTCGTCGCAGGGTGGGTAGAAACCATATATGTTTAGAAGGAAAAATAGTAGAGAGTGACAGGAGGCAATGCACATGTCCAGATTCGGTAAAAGACTGTTATCCATCGCTGTATTAATGTTGCTGGGTGTTCTGTTTGGAATGCAGCTGGCTGGCAGCAACTTTCATATGGGCAATCCCTCAGGAGGCACGTCAACCGTTGTGACAACTGAGCCAACTTCATCGGTGACCGAATCTGTTCCGACTGCTCCTGTCCAAAAGGAAATTAAAGAACCACCATTTGTACCTGTTCAGTCACCAAGCCAAGTGCTTGGGGCAGATCAAAATAAGGCTCCGGTTGATGTGTTGGCAGACAAAACGGCTGGACTATTGCAAAATCTCTCACACAGTGGAATCAAGTGGGTGGTCTCTCTTTTTAGCGGCGTCGCTGAATAAAATACCATAATTTTAAGGTACAATATAACCTCCGGGAGTGCATGATGAGACTTTATTATAAAGTTGAGACATCACGGGATTGATGCACTGTGCTTCAACTGTTATAATGAAGTGATTGACACTAGGCTGTTTCTGGGGGTAAGGAATGACTGACATTCGGGCAAGACAACGTAAAATTCGTAACTTTTCTATTATTGCACATATAGATCACGGCAAATCAACACTTGCGGACCGGATCTTGGAGCACACAGGTGCGCTCACTTCACGTGAAATGCAGGAACAAGTTCTGGATAAGATGGACCTTGAACGCGAACGTGGAATAACGATCAAGCTACAAGCAGTAGCCTTGACTTACAAAGCGGATGATGGTGAAGAGTATTTATTGAATCTGATTGATACACCGGGACACGTAGACTTCACGTATGAAGTATCACGCAGTCTTGCTGCATGTGAAGGTGCTCTGCTGGTTGTGGATGCGGCTCAGGGAATTGAAGCCCAAACACTTGCCAACGTGTATCTGGCATTGGATAACAACCTTGAGATTTTACCGGTTATCAACAAAATTGACCTTCCGAGCGCAGATCCTGAACGGGTGAAGCAGGAAGTGGAAGATGTTATTGGTTTGGACACAAGTAATGCGGTTTTGGCTTCGGCCAAATCAGGAATCGGAATCAAAGAAATTTTGGAGCAAGTGGTGAAAAGTGTTCCGGCACCAACTGGTGATCCTGAGCAGCCTTTGAAAGCGCTGATTTTTGACTCGCACTATGACCCGTACAAAGGTGTAATCGTATATGTGCGTGTTGTTGACGGCAAAATCAAATCCGGTTCCAAAATCAAAATGATGGCAACAGGGAAATCATTTGAAGTCATTGAAGTTGGAGCGTTCAAACCTCGTATGACCATCGTGGACGAGCTGAACGTCGGAGATGTAGGATTTATCGTTGCAGGTATCCGGCATGTTGGCGATACACAAGTCGGGGATACAGTAACGGATGCCAAAAATCCAACACCGGAACCTTTGCCGGGTTATCGTAAAATTAACCCAATGGTGTATTGTGGTCTCTATCCGATCGAAACATCGGACTATGTTGATCTGCGTGAAGCGTTGGAGAAGTTGCAGTTGAACGATGCGTCTCTGAGCTTTGAACCGGAAACATCCAGTGCACTCGGTTTTGGATTCCGTTGCGGATTCCTTGGACTGCTTCACATGGACGTTATTCAGGAGCGGATCGAGCGGGAGTTTAACATTCCGTTGATCACAACAGCACCAAGTGTAATCTACCACGTCACCTTAACCAATGGTGAAGTGATGAAAATCGACAACCCATCCAACTATCCTGAGGTGGGCCGGATTGATTACGTCGAGGAACCATACGTCAAGGCAGATATTATCGTACCGAATGATTATGTAGGTACCATTATGGAGCTGTGTCAGACTAAACGCGGTGAATATGTGAATATGGAATATCTGGACACAACTCGGGTTACCATTACCTATGAGATTCCGTTGTCCGAGATTGTATATGACTTCTTCGACCAGTTGAAATCCGGTACCAAAGGATATGCATCCCTGGATTATGAGCTGTCCGGTTACCGTCAGTCCAATCTGGCGAAAATGGATATTGTACTCAATGGCGAACAGGTGGATGCTCTGTCCTTCATCGTTCACCGTGACCGTGCCTATAACCGCGGACGCATTGTCTGTGAGAAACTGCGAGAGCTGATTCCACGGCAAATGTTCGAGGTGCCAATCCAGGCATCTGTAGGTACCAAAGTCGTTGCTCGTGAAACGGTAAAAGCAATGCGTAAAAACGTACTTGCCAAGTGTTATGGTGGTGACATCTCGCGGAAACGGAAACTGCTTGAGAAGCAGAAGGAAGGTAAGAAGCGGATGAAGCAGGTTGGTAACGTTGAGGTGCCACAAGAGGCATTCATGGCGGTACTGAAAATTGATGATTAATAATTCAATTTCGGGTACATCACATAATGTGTGTATCGAAATTGAATTGTAGGACGTTTGCTTGCAAACGTGGGTACAACACAGAATATTAAATAACTAAGCTGAAAGGGAAGCCGGATGGCTTTCCTTTTTTCAAATAGAGGGGGACTTGCCATGACATTGGCAGCACACAGCCGGAAGACAGGTGCGCCCCAAGCGGTGTATCTTCACATTCCCTTTTGCACGAATAAATGTTTTTATTGCGACTTTAACTCCTACGTTCTGAAAGATCAGCCCGTGATGCAATATCTAGAAGCGCTGGAACGGGAGATGGAACATACAGTTAAGGCCAATCCACCGGGTGAGATCAAGACCATATTTGTAGGTGGGGGTACGCCAACAGCTCTGAAACCGGATGAGATGGCGGTATTTCTTCGTTCCGTGAAGACGTATTTCCCAAATTGGGCGGACGATATTGAATTCTCGATGGAAGCCAACCCGGGAACAACGGATGCGGAGAAACTCGCTGCGATGAAAGAAGGCGGCGTCAACCGTGTCAGCTTTGGCGTGCAGGCGTTTCAGAATGATCTGCTGACTGGTATTGGCCGTATTCATAATACGGATGATGTATATCGCAGTTTGGAGAATGCTCGTAAAGCAGGCTTGAATAACCTGTCCATTGACCTGATGTTTGGGTTGCCGAACCAGACCGTAGAGATGTTGAATGAGAGTATCGACAAAGCGCTGGAACTGGATCTGCCGCATTACTCCATCTACAGCCTGAAAGTGGAAGAGAATACACTTTTCCATACACTGTATCAAAAGAACCAGTTACCACTTCCTCATGAAGATGATGAGTTGGAGATGTATCTTCTATTAATGAGACGTATGAAAGAAGCAGGTTATGGACAATACGAGATCAGTAACTTTGCCAAGCCGGGCTTTGAGAGTCGTCACAATATTACCTACTGGCGTAATGAGGACTACTATGGTCTGGGTGCAGGTGCACATGGATATGTGGGCCGCGAACGGCATATGAATATTAAAGGTATAAATCCTTATGTTGAAGCTTCACGAGCAGGGCTGCCTCGTCTGGATCATTTTGAGATTGCTCGCCCGGAAGCCATGGAAGATTATCTGATGGTTGGACTGCGAATGTTGGAGGGAGCTTCGGCCTCACGCTTTAGCGAACAGTTCGGAGAGTCCATGGAAGAAGTGTTTGCGAAGCCTTTGGGCAAAATGTTGAACGCAGGGTTGCTTGAGCGGACGGCAGACGGCTTCCGACTGAGCGAGCAGGGTATCCTGTTCGGAAATGACGTTTTTGCGGAGTTTATCGGGTCCATATCGCTGAATTCATAGCTTGAAATTCTATACGCTCTGTTGTATATTTATTCATATTGATTTTACAGAGCGTGTTAATTTAACAACTACGAAGTCAGCTTTCCTCTGGAAAGCTTGGTAATAGGAGGAGAGCAGGATGTCGGTAATATGCAGAAAAGCCGTGTCGGAAGATGTTGAACCACTGTATGAAATGATTAAGGGCTATGCAGAGCGTGGGATCATGCTTCCGCGATCACGGGAAATACTGCACCGACAGCTGGAGCACTTTGTTGTAGCCGAAGTTGATGGTGAAGTGGTGGGTTGCGGATCGCTTTGTCGTCTGGGGAACGATTTGGTGGAAGTCAGATCACTCGGTATCTCGGAAGGGCACAAAGGGCTCGGTATTGGCTCCCGATTGCTGGACCGACTGGTAGAAGAAGCGGAGAAACAACAGATTCCTAAGGTTATGGCGTTGACATATGAAGTATCCTTCTTCCTCAAAAATGGCTTTGCCGTAGTGGAAAAAGAGATTTTCCCTGAGAAAGTATGGACCGACTGTGTTCATTGCAGCAAGCAGGATTGTTGTGATGAGATCGCTGTATTAAAAGAGCTTAACGTTTCAGCCTAACAACTAAATGGACTGCATGGATCGAGCCGAGTCAGCCTCTGCCCTACATGCAGTCCTTTTTTACTTCAAAGTATGTTCAATAAAGTTGTTAGGACTTGTCGACATTGGTCTATACTATAAATAGATGAGCCCACTCATCAAACTCACTTGACAATGTTCACGTCAGTTTGGTATTTTTGTATTACCGCTTAGCACTCATCTAACTGGAGTGCTAACGACATGGGACAGTACAGTCAGAAGGAGGGAATACTCACCATGTTAACTGAGCGTCAACGAATGATTCTGAACGCTATAGTGGATGACTATATCCGTTCAGCTGAGCCCGTAGGGTCCCGGAGCATTTCCAAAAGGGGAGATGTTGGATATAGTCCGGCGACGATCCGTAATGAAATGGCGGACCTTGAAGATATGGGTTTCCTGGAACAGCCGCATACATCGGCAGGACGCATTCCTTCTCATAAAGGCTATCGATATTACGTCGATCATTTGGTTCCCTGGAATCAGGTGGAGCCTCAGGAATTGGACGATCTGAAGTCGTTCTTCGCCGAAAAGCTCAATGTCATGGAACAAGTTATTCAACATGCATCCAATATTTTGTCACATATGACGAATTATACTTCGATCCTGCTTGGACCGGAAGTATTCCATACGTCCCTTCGTCACTTCCAATTGCTTCCGCTGAACGAAAGTGAAGCTGTGGCAATCATTGTGACCAATACCGGTCAGGTGGAGAACAAGACGGTCCAGATTCCTCCAGAAATCTCGGTAGCCGAGATGGAGAAAGTGGTTCGACTGTTGAACACCAAGCTGGTTGGTGTGCCAATTTACAAATTGAAATCCCGTCTCTATACTGAACTTGGGCAAGAGATGGAACGGCATATTACACGTTACGAGGAAGTTATGCAGGTGCTGAACAGTGCCTTTGACAACGAACATGATAATCGTCTGTTCCTCAGTGGTGCCACCAATATGTTGACTCAACCGGAGTTTAAAGATATCGAAAAGGTAAAAGATATTCTTGACCTGCTGGAAGAGACACCAACACTCATGAAATTGATGATGCCCGTGCCGGGTGGATCTGGTATTCAAGTGCGAATCGGCACTGAGAATGATCATGAAGCCTTTGCCAACTGCAGCCTGATTACAGCCTCCTATTCCTTGGACGGTGAGGCTTTGGGTTCGATCGGTATTCTAGGACCCACGCGGATGGATTATGCACGTGTCATTCATATTCTAAATACACTATCCCGTGACTTGACGGCGATGCTAACACATCGTTTCAAATAAGATTCGGGAATGAACCATTTCATTCGTATAAGGAGGTGAACATCTTGAAAGAGGAGCAATCATTTACAGAAGAACAAGAGGTAACAGCAACTGAGCAGGAGCCTATTAATGAAGCTGGCGCTGCAGAAGCACAAGCTGAAGAGATGGCTGATCAGGAGCAGGATGAGCTTGCACGTCTGAAGGCAGAAGCTGAGGAGCAACAGCAGCGTTATGTCCGTGCACAGGCTGATTTTGATAACTTCCGTCGTCGTACTCAGAAGGAAAAAGAAGAATTGGCTAAATACGCTTCGATGAAGCTGGTCACCGAACTGGTACCGGTTATTGATAACTTCGAGCGCGCCATGGCTACTGTACCGGAAGGAGCAGAGGTCGAATCTTTCTCCAAGGGCATCCAAATGATTTTCCGTCAATTGGAAACCGTAATGAATAACGAAGGCCTGACGGCAATGGAATCGGTAGGACAACCGTTCAATCCTGAATTCCACCAAGCAATTATGCAAGTGGAGAGCGACGAGTACGAAGAAGGTATCGTTGTTGAGGAAGTCCAAAAAGGCTACATGCTGAAAGATAAAGTGCTTCGTCCAGCTATGGTTAAAGTCAGCTCATAATTCCTTATAGGAAGGAATGAGTCGGCTCCATAGTTGAACAATGTGGGCGAAGTTTAATATAAAGGTTTGTACACATAGAGCACGATTAGCAACATGAACATCTAAATAAGGGTCAGATCAGACCCATTCATTTTAATTTGTTGAGGGAGGAAATTTTCGGATGAGCAAAGTAATTGGTATTGACTTAGGAACAACAAACTCATGCGTAGCAGTAATGGAAGGCGGCGAGGCTGTCGTAATTCCAAATCCGGAGGGCGCACGTACAACTCCATCCGTAGTTGGTTTCAAAAAAGATGGAGAGCGCGTTGTTGGTGAAACTGCAAAACGTCAAGCGATCACCAATCCGGATCGTACCATCATGTCGATCAAACGTCACATGGGTACTTCCCACAAGGAAACAATTGATGGCAAAGACTACTCTGCACAAGAGATCTCTGCAATCATCCTGCAAAAATTGAAAACTGATGCTGAAGCTTATCTGGGTCAAACGGTAACTCAAGCTGTTATCACTGTACCAGCTTACTTCAATGACAGTCAGCGTCAAGCGACTAAAGATGCGGGTAAAATTGCAGGTTTGGAAGTTCTGCGTATCGTCAACGAGCCTACAGCAGCAGCTTTGGCATACGGTATGGAGAAATCCGAAGACCAAACGATTCTCGTATATGACCTGGGTGGCGGTACGTTCGACGTATCCATTCTTGAACTGGGTGACGGCTTCTTCGAAGTTAAAGCAACTAGCGGGGACAATAAATTGGGCGGGGATGACTTCGACCAAGTAATCATTGATTATCTCGTAAGTGAATTCAAAAAAGATCAAGGCATTGACTTGAGTAAAGATAAAGCAGCTGTTCAACGTTTGAAAGATGCAGCGGAAAAAGCGAAAAAAGAACTTTCCGGTGTATTGACTACAACAATCTCCTTGCCGTTCATCACGGTTGCTGATGGCGTTCCACAGCATTTGGAGTTGAACCTGAGCCGTGCGAAATTTGAAGAAATCTCTGCAGGTCTGGTTGAGCGTACGCTTGAACCAACTCGTCGTGCATTGAGTGATGCGGGTATGACAGCTAACGATATCGACAAGATCGTATTGGTTGGTGGTTCCACACGTATTCCTGCAGTACAAGAAGCAATCAAAAAACTGACGGGTAAAGATCCACACAAAGGCGTTAACCCCGATGAAGTTGTAGCTTTGGGTGCTGCTGTACAAGCGGGCGTACTGACAGGTGATGTGAAAGACGTTGTATTGCTTGACGTAACTCCATTGTCCCTGGGTATCGAAACTGCGGGTGGCGTATTCACAAAAATGATCGAGCGTAACACAACGATCCCTACAAGCAAATCTCAAGTATTCTCCACATATGCAGACAATCAACCAAGCGTTGAGATTCATGTTCTGCAAGGTGAGCGTGAGATGGCAGCAGGTAACAAATCGCTTGGACGTTTCATGTTGGGTGATATTCCACCAGCTCCACGTGGCGTTCCACAGATCGAAGTTAGCTTCGATATTGATGCCAACGGTATCGTTAACGTATCTGCAACAGATAAAGGTACTAACAAAACTCAAAAAATCACAATCACTTCTTCCAGCGGTTTGAGCGATGCTGAAGTTGAGCAAATGATGAAAGATGCTGAGTTGCACGCTGAAGAAGATAAAAAACGTAGAGAACTCGTTGAAGCGAAAAACAGTGCAGATCAATTGATCTACTCTGTTGACAAAACGATCAAAGATCTTGGCGAAAAAGCAGATGCTGGCGAAGTTGAAAAAGCAAATGCTGCCAAAGAAAAATTGCAAGGCGTTCTGGCTTCCGACAACCTGGAAGACATTAAAGCAGCTACAGAAGAGCTGACAGAGATCGTTCAACAACTGTCCGTGAAACTGTATGAGCAAGCTCAGGCGCAAGAGCAAGAAGCACAAGGTGCTGAAGAGCAACAAGGTTCCGCTAAACGTGATAACGTCGTAGACGCTGATTACGAAGTTGTGGATGAAGATAAAAAACAAAACTAATTCGTAGTTCTACGCGAATTAAACATCGGTGACGTTCGAATTAGAGGGAAAGTCATAGCCGGGGCTCCCGCGCTTTGGCTTTCCTTTTGTCACGATGTGCGATAAGGTGAATGATATGGGGGTGGAAGAGTGGCTGAAAAGCGTGATTATTATGAGGTGCTTGGCGTTAGTAAAACGGCTAACGACGATGAGATTAAAAAGGCTTACCGTAAGCTTGCCCGTCAGTATCACCCTGACGTAAACAAGGCTGCTGATGCGGAAGCTAAATTTAAAGAAGTTAAAGAAGCTTACGACGTAGTGAGTGACGGTCAGAAGCGTGCACAATATGATCAATATGGTCATGTCGATCCGAATCAAGGTGGATTCGGTGGTGGCGGTGATTTTGGCGGCGGCGGATTTGGCGACATCTTCGACATGTTCTTTGGCGGCGGTGGCGGTGGACGACGTGATCCAAATGCTCCGCAACGGGGGAATGATCTGCAGTACACGATGACGATTGAGTTCAAGGAAGCTGTATTCGGTAAAGAAACGGATATTACGATTCCGCGTACCGAAGGCTGTGATACCTGTCATGGCTCAGGTGCCAAACCTGGAACGAAACCGGAAACCTGCTCGGTCTGCCAAGGTAGCGGTCAGCAGGAAGTCGTGCAAAATACACCGTTTGGTCGTATGGTTAATCGTCGTGCATGTTCGAACTGTAGCGGTTCGGGCCAAATTATCAAAGAAAAATGTACAACGTGCAGTGGTAGCGGTAAAGTCCGCAAGCAACGCAAAATCCATGTCCGCATTCCAGCGGGTGTAGATGATGGCGCGCAACTGCGTATGACAGGTGAGGGCGAGGGAGGCCTGCGTGGCGGACCAGCGGGAGACCTGTATATTGTCATTCGCGTGAAATCACATGATTTCTTCGAGCGTGAAGGTGACGATATTTATTGCGAAATCCCACTTACCTTTGCTCAGGCAGCTCTGGGAGATGAAGTTGAAATCCCAACGTTGACCGAGAAAGTGAAGTTGAAAGTACCAGCTGGAACACAAACGGGAACGTATTTCCGACTCAAAGGCAAAGGCGTACCACGCCTGCGCGGTATGGGGCAAGGAGATCAGCATGTGAAAGTGGTTGTGGTTACACCTAGTAAGCTGAATGACGAGCAGAAAGATCTGCTTCGCCAAATTGCTGCGCTGGATGGAGAGCAAACACATGAGCATGAACAATCTTTCTTTGATAGAGTGAAACGCGCCTTCCGCGGCGACTGAGAATAAAATAAAGCAAATCCTTAAGGACACCACAGCGGTTTTTACCGTATGGTGTCCTTTTTTGTACGCCTTTTTTTAGTGTATCAGTGATTTTGGCAAAATTCATGGATCTATGCTACAAAGAACGACAGCAATTTGTGAGAGCATTCGGTATATTCTGAGCGAACTTGCGGAAAGATAGCATGGCGAGAATGATATGCATAGCTGATATGCGAGAAATTAGGGAAGCAGGTGAAGCGGATGACCGAGAAAAATATTTTGGCGTACTTTCACAGCCCGGAGCAGGCTCAAGGGGCAGCCAAAAAACTGGAGGCATTGCGAGTGGAGGACCTGTCAATTAATCGATTCAGCCGTTATGCGGGTGTAGGACCAAGTGGGGCTTCCTACAAGCCGGGCGTTTCCGGTAGTTTTTCATCATGGGTGCCCGATTCGATGCAAACAAATGCCAGTGCTGGAATCATGGCGGCGGCGGACCCTTCTGCAAGCGGCATGAGTGATGGTGGACAGGGTGGACCGACGGGAAGAGATGTATTGCTAACTGTCATCGTAGATGAATCGGTACATCACCGCGCTATGTCTATTATCGAACAAGCCGGTGGAATGATCTAGTTTCCCAATTTGAAGGAGGAGCATTACAATGGCAGAACATGAACGTCCAGGCAAGATTTTAACGAAAACGGAAAAGATGAAACGTATGCAATCCGCGAAAAATGAGGACGTGGAATTCAGCGCTGAAGCTGCGGATCATGAAGATGTTGAAGCACTACGCCGCAGTGAAGCGGCTGATCGACGACAGGGACGGGAGCTTAATGACTGAAGATCGCTCGGCAGTGACCCTCGAAGCTGTTTTTACAAGCTGGACTGAGGCCGAGTCTGCACGCAGAGCCCTCGAATTGTTGCACCCGAACCAATTGAGTATTGAGAGCCTTGGCAATGAAGCGTCTGCATTGGACTCAAACGATGTTAAGAGCTTCGATAATTCTCCTACGGCCGTTGTCGGAGGGTTTAGTGGCGAACTGAATGTACTTGCCCTGATTAGTGATGAAACGGAAATGTTGTCCAATGGTCAGGTGTATGATTCACCCAAAGAGGACTCGGCAAACAGGCTGAAACAAGAAATTTTGCTGACCGTGTCCGTATCCAACGATTCGCTCCCGCAAGCCGCAGAGATGATCACGCAAAATGGTGGGCGTTTTTGCTAAGTGAAATTCGAATTATACAAAATGCTGAAGTAAATGAAACAGATATGTATGAATAGATGACAGGATATTCGAGCAGTCAGGCTGCGGATATCCTGTTTTGTTTTTCTTTTACTGGTGCGGCTTTGTGCTCCGGCTAGCTTGTGTAGTACAATAGTTGGGATGTTTGAAAAATGAGGAGGAAAAACCAAGTATGTTATGGCATGAACTAACAATACATACCACAGAAGAAGCTGTGGAGATGATTTCGAATTTTTTACATGAAGCGGGTGCTGGAGGGGTTTCGATTGAAGAGTCCGGTACTTTAAATAAAAAACGGGATACGACATATGGGGAGTTATACGACGTTCCTTTAAATGATATTCCAGAAGGCTTTGCGGTCATCAAAGGGTACTTCTCTGAAGGTACGGATATGGTTGCATTGCAGTCAGAAGTTAATCCGAGAATTGAGGAACTCCCCGAATTCGGAATTGATACAGGTGAAGTTCGTTATGAGACCCGTACAGTGGATGAAAATGACTGGGCAACAGCCTGGAAGCAATATTTCAAGCCGGTACGTGTATCGGAACGTCTGACGATTAAACCAACGTGGGAAGAGTATACGCCAGAAAGTCCGGATGAGAAAATTATTGAGCTTGATCCAGGCATGGCCTTTGGTACAGGAACCCACCCAACGACCTCCCTCTGCTTGCGCACACTGGAAACGGTTATTCAGGGCGGCGAGGAAGTCATTGACGTAGGTACAGGTTCTGGAATTTTGGCTATTGGAGCGATAAAACTTGGAGCAAAACATGTACTGGCGCTTGATCTTGATCCAGTTGCGGTAATCAGTGCCAGAGAGAATGTGGAATTGAATGGGCTGGAGCAACAAATTACAGTTAAAGAGAGTGATCTGTTGTCCGTCCTCGGGAGTCAGGACCCTGCGCTAGGTGTGCAACTGCCAGTTAAGGTTGTCGTGGCTAACATTCTGGCTGAGATCATTTTGTTGTTCGTAGACGATGTCTATCATGCGCTTGAGTCTGGTGGTACCTATATTGTATCCGGCATTTGGAAGAACAAAGAGCAGGTTGTACATGATGCGCTGGTATCCTCCGGGTTTGAAGTGAGTGCGATCCACCGTGATGAGGATTGGCTGGCGTTTGTAGCCAGAAAGGGGTAACGTATGGACTTTTGGAATTCGTTCTTTCGTTATCCGATCGATCAGCTTCCGTTTTTCCTGCTGACCATCCTGATCGCATTTACGGTGCATGAATTCTCGCATGCGTATTTTGCCAACAAATTCGGTGATCCGACAGCCAAGCTGTTGGGTCGGGTCACGCTGAATCCGGTTGTACACTTTGACTTGTTTGGTGTGCTGTTGCTCATTATTGCCGGCTTTGGTTGGGCACGTCCAGTTCCGGTTAATCGGGCTAACTTCGACAAACCTAGATTGATGGGCATCATCGTATCCGCAGCAGGGCCTCTGAGCAATCTGTTGCTCGCGATCATCGGTACAATCATCTATGCTTCACTGGTTGGTTCGGGAGCGCTCGGCGGCATCGATAATGAGCGGTTGCTGACAGCAATCACAACGTTTTTCGCTATCTTTAACTTAACCAACTTTTTCCTGTTCCTGTTTAACTTGATTCCGTTGCCCCCACTGGATGGTTATCGGATTCTGGAAGATATAGTGCCACCTTCAATCAGCCGCAAGATGCAAGGGGTGGAGCAATGGTCCATTTTTATCTTCCTATTGATTCTTGTTATACCTCCGTTGCAAAATGTGACGATTCAACCTTTGTATGAGTTTGCGCAAACGATGTATGTGGATCTGGCAAAGCTGGTTATTGAATTATATCGCTAAAAGCGCATCGTGTTTTGGGCTGATATACTGGTCAGATACACGTAAAAGTTGTATGATCATCTGTGGCGATTGGATTCACGCTTGTCATCAGGCGGGGTGAATTCCAGTCATAACAGGACAGAATGGGTGGATTGACTAATGCAGCGATATTTTGTATCTGCAGAACAGTTTAATGAACACGCTGTGATCATCACAGGTGATGATGCACGCCATATCGGCAAGGTTATGCGTGGTAAACCTGGAGATAAACTGATTGTCAGTGACGGAAACTCCAGAGAAGCACTCGTGGAAATTGAGACCATTGAAGTTGGCCAAGTTACTGCAAATATTGTAGAGTCTTTGGCTATGGACCGTGAAGCACGGATTCGTGTAACCGTGGCACAGAGTTTGCCCAAGGGCGACAAGATGGAAACAGTCATCCAGAGGTGTACTGAGATTGGGGCGGTATCATTTGTACCCTTCCTATCAGAGCGTACGATTGTGCAATATGATGCCAAGAAAGAAGGCAAACGGTTGGAGCGGTGGCGGAAAATTGCCAAGGAAGCTGCCGAACAGAGTCACCGGAATCGTATTCCATCCGTTGAGCAGCCGCTTTCCTGGAAAGGGCTGTTATCTTCTTTTGAGGGCTACAGCCTGGTATGTTATTGTTATGAGAAAGAAAACGGTAAACAGCTGAGAGATGCACTGAAGCCGTTTGTAGAGCAGCTTGCACCTGGTGCAAGTGCAGAAGTTTTGATCGTGGTTGGACCGGAAGGTGGATTTTCTGAGAAGGAGACGGCAGAGGCTGATCAGGCAGGTGCCGTATCTGTTGGACTGGGCAAACGCATTTTGCGTGCTGAGACAGCTGGAATGGCAGCACTAACTTGCGTGCTATATGAATCCGGAGAAATGGGAGGAATGTAATTATGCCATCCGTGGCGTTTTACACCTTAGGCTGCAAAGTTAATTTCTATGATACAGAGGCGATTTGGCAATTGTTCAAAAACGAAGGTTACGATCAAGTGGACTTTGATGAACAGACAGCGGATGTATACTTGATTAATACTTGTACAGTAACCAATACCGGCGACAAAAAGAGCCGTCAAATTATTCGTCGTGCCATTCGGCGCAACCCGGAGGCGATTGTGGCCGTTACAGGCTGCTACGCCCAGACTTCTCCGGCAGAGATTCTGGACATCCCAGGGGTGGATCTGGTTATCGGTACACAGGACCGTGACAAGATTTTGCCATATGTTAATGAAATTCAGGAGTCCCGTCAACCGGTTAATGCGGTGCGTAATATTATGAAAACCCGTGTGTTTGAAGAAATGGATGTACCTGATTTTGCTGATCGTACCCGAGCTTTCCTGAAAATTCAGGATGGATGCAATAACTTTTGCACGTTCTGCATCATTCCGTGGTCTCGTGGTCTCTCACGCAGCCGTGAGGCGAATAGCATTATTCAACAGGCGCATCAGCTCGTACACGCCGGATACAAGGAGATTGTTCTGACCGGTATTCATACAGGTGGGTATGGCGATGACATGGAGAATTATGATCTGACCGATCTGCTGTGGGACCTGGACAAGGTAGAGGGGCTGGAGCGTATTCGAATCAGCTCGATTGAAGCCAGTCAGATTGACGACCGTATGCTCGACGTGATCAAACGTTCGGACAAACTTGTTCGTCACTTCCATATTCCGCTGCAAGCGGGTGATGATACGGTATTGAAACGTATGCGCCGTAAATATACGACAGAAGAGTTTTACAACAAGATGCTTCGCATTCGGGAAGCAATGCCGGATGTAGCGATTACAACAGACATCATTGTTGGATTTCCAGGTGAGACGGATGAGATGTACCGTAATGGCTATGAGTTGATGCGGAAGATCGGTTTTTCCGAAATGCACGTATTCCCTTATTCAAAACGTACGGGTACACCAGCAGCACGGATGGAAGATCAGGTGGACGAAGAGGTCAAAAATGCACGTGTGCATGAACTGATTGACTTGTCTGAGCAGATGCAACTGGAGTACGCTGGGCAGTTTGTCGGACAGGTACTGGATGTTATTCCCGAAGGTGAAGCCAAAGGCCGCGAGGGAAGTGGCAAGCTGCACGGTTATAGCGACAACTACATTCAACTGGTCTTTGACGGAACGATGGATATGGTCGGTAAAGTGTGCCGAGTCAAAGTGGTTGAAGCCGGCGTCAACGAGAGTCAGGCTACGCTGGTACGTGTGTTGGAAGAGAATCTTAAGTCCGCCGCGATGTGATCGAGGCGTCAGAAACAAGGATTTCATTTCCTTGGGGAGCTTACCCGGGGAGATGAGGTCCTTCTTTTGCAAAAAATAAGATAAAGATATCGAAGTTGATGGGGGAGAGCACGATGAACAAAAAAGAAATTTCAGCAGGCGGAGTTGTTTATAGAACAGGGGAAGACGGACGTCTTCAAATTCAGCTTATCGTAGATCGTTATGGTAAAACAACTCTCGCCAAGGGAAAGATGGAAGATGGAGAAACAATCGAACAGACGGCACTGCGCGAGATTTTGGAAGAGACAGGTATGGTGGGTCGCATTGTAGAGCCGGTTGATATCATTGCTTACACGTACCAACATGCAGATTTTGGCCCGGTGGACAAGGAAGTTCATTATTATCTCGTTGAAGCCGAGAGTGGTGATCTACAGCCTCAGATTGAAGAAATCAAGGGTGTGGATTGGCATGCTCCGGAAGAAGCATGGTCCTTACAGCAGCAGAGCGGATATGATAATAACGATGATATCTTGCGTGTAGCCCTGAACAAGTTAGGCTTTAACGTATAACGCATTATTGTTCGAGTCAGTTAGCCGCGCGCTCTGTGGGTATGGATAGGCAGATCATCAAGCCACGGGTGACTTCGCCGCTGGGGCGTGGACCGGTGGTTTTTTGTGCCAGATTGGCAAGTAACAGAATGGCAAAGCAAGCAGTGAACTGGTGATGTTAAAAAGGGTCTGGGCATGCGCAATCTGTGCCCCGTTGTCCGCTGACAGCCAGGCCGAAGCTGCATGCAGCTGGCCGATCAGCGGCATAAACAGCAGCGCTCCCGCAATGTTTAATACAACATGGGAGGCTGCAACAAATTTGCCTGCGGATGCTCCGCCCGCGGCAGCAATCACAGCGGTGATGCAGGTCCCCACATTGGACCCGATCACAATGGCGATGCCGATCTCCACAGGCAATACCCCTGTGGCAGCGAGCGTAATCGCCATGCTAATGACAGCCGCGCTGCTGTGAATGAGCGCTGTCAGACAGGCACCTGCCAGGAAGCCCCACCACAAGCTGTCGGCCGAGCGGTCGAGAAACCATTGAAATACGCCCATGCTCCGCAAGGGTAAGGCAATGGATTGCATCACCTGAATGCCTGTCATAACAAGTGCAAATCCCGCAGCTGCGAGGAAGCTGTACTGGATGTTAAACAGAGTCTGGCGCGTGCGTTCAGGAGCGGCCAGATTGCGTTCACCAAGAACAACAAACATGGCCCAGCCCGTTAGCGACAGGACGAGTAGCGGTAGGGAAGCACGTCCGATCTGCAGTCCCACCAGCTCCGTCGTCAGGCATGTCCCGATGTTGGTGCCGAGGATGATGCCAAGTGTGCGTCCATAGGTAATTAATCTGGCATTAGCCAGTCCAATGGTAAGTACGGTGACCGCAGTGCTGCTCTGTAACAGGGCTGTTGCGCCCGCACTGAAGGCCATGCCTTTCCAAGGAGCAGAGGTGGCACGATTGAGCCAACCTGCCAACATGGGCCCTGCCATGCGCTGCAAGGCCGTCTCCATCAGCTTCATGCCACCAAAAAAGATAATAAGCCCATAGAGTAGGGGCAATATCACATCTCTAAACATAGAAATATCATTCCTTCCGTCCGGGTTCCTTAACTCATCCTATGAGTAAGAAAAGACAACCATGACAAGCCTAAAGGAATTCAGAGGGAAGCGACCTAAATTATCGGCCCCTCAATTCGAAAGATACGGTGATTCGTGCAAACGTAGCGAAGAAGACGAAATTGTTGCCGAAGAAGCGAAGCGCTCGCCTTTATCCCCGGGTTTTCCCTTTAAGAAAGGGAATCAAAAAAAATCTGGGGATAACAGCGATCAGAGGAACAATTCGTCGCTGTAGTGTCACTGATACAGCGCTTAAAGTAACAGCTTAGCGCCAACATGCTCTCAACTGCCCCACCCCAATTCGAAAGATACGGTGATTCGTGCAAACGCAGCGAAGAAGACGAAATTGTTACCGAAGAAGCGAAGCGTGCGCCTTTGTCTCCGGATTTTCCCTTTAAAAAAGGGAATCAAAAAAATCTGGAGACAACAGCGATCGGAAGATCGATTCGTAACCGAAACGCCACCTACGCGCCGCACCAAACCTATCTTTTGAACTATTAAATTAAAGGAAGTGGATCTACCTTGCCATCAGTTACACTCGAACGCAGTCGCAAAAAGCGGCTTGAACATGCACATCCATGGATATTTAACAATGAAATTGCCTCTGTTGACGGAAACCCGGAGCCGGGAGATCTGGTCAATATATTGAATCATCAAGGTCGCTATCTGGCGACAGGATATTACAATCCCGCATCTCAGATCACTGTAAGAGTTGTAGCGTATCAACCGCTTGAGTCCGAACAGATGGACACCGCGTTTTTTGCAGCGCGTTTCCGCGATTGCTTGCGTCATCGGGAACGTTTTATCCAGGATGGAGAGGCGTACCGCCTCGTTTACGGCGAAGCTGATTTTCTACCAGGCTTGATCGTTGACCGATTCGGCAGCATCCTCGTTGTACAGTTGCTTACACTTGGCATGGATCGTTGCCGTGAAGCCATCGTACAGGCACTCATTGAAGTAATGCAGCCGGAAGGCATATATGAGCGCAGTGATGTCTCGATTCGTGAACTGGAAGGTTTGGAGCAGACCAAAGGTCCACTGTACGGAGATTGCCCAAGACATGTCACGGTTACAGAGAATGGACTACTTATTAAAGTGGATATCGTGGAAGGGCAGAAGACAGGTTACTTCTTCGACCAACGCGAGAATCGTGCAGCGATCGAACCGCTCATGAAGGGTTGGGGCTACAAGAGTGGAATCACACTACAAACGACCGAGCAGGATGGCACACAGCAGATGTTGCCTGTGAATAAAAGCGGTAAGGTAGTTACATTCCCTTATTGGGACGGTGCCACCGTACTGGAGTGTTTCTCACACACGGGAAGCTTTACGTTGAATGCTTGCAAGTATGGAGCCAAGAAAGTGACTTGTCTAGATATTTCGGAACATGCCATTGAGAGTGCACGAACAAATGTGGAGCTTAACGGTTTCACCGACCGGGTCGAATTCGTAGTTGCTGATGCATTCCAGTACTTGCGTGAACAAGTGAAAGGGCTGGATGAACGTACCGCACGTGCACGTGCAGGCGAACAGAAAGTGGATACATCCAAAGCGCTTGCAGCTGGCGGTAAAACATTTGATGTGGTCATCCTTGATCCTCCAGCGTTTGCCAAAACGAAATCAGCAGTTAAAGGTGCATGTCGCGGTTATAAGGATATCAACCTGCAAGGAATGAAACTGGTTAATGAGGGCGGATATTTGGTAACAGCAAGCTGTTCGTATCACATGCGTCCAGACCTCTTCCTGGATACGATTGCTGATGCAGCGGAAGATGCCGGCAAAGTGCTGCGCCTAATCGACTGGAAGGCAGCAGGTAAGGATCACCCGCAAATTTTGGGCGTGGATGAAGGACATTACCTGAAATTTGCTATTTTCGAAGTGCGCAGTAAAAAGAATTAGAAGAGTCTCGTTTCACTTTTTTTAATTTCTCGTGAGATAAAGTGAAGTTTAAATAAATGATACTTTTGGCAAAAAGTCCACAGTGTGATAGCTGCGGGCTTTTTGCTGTTTGGCTGTGTTAACGGAGATGATCTCCGTTTTTACCGGATAGTGGCAAACGTATGTTCCGAACCAAGTCAGATATGTTATACTGGGAATTAAAATCTTGTACGTGTAGTTTGGAGGATTAGACATGTCCGTTCGTTTTGTTATTGGCCGGGCAGGCAGCGGCAAAAGCTCGCTGATTACCCGGGAAATTACAACCTTGCTTCAACAAGAACCGCAAGGTAAACCTTTGATTTTACTCGTTCCAGAACAGAGTTCCTTTCGAACAGAGCAAGCGTTGGTGTCTTCTGGAGCAATTAAAGGTACGATGCGTGCAGAAGTGCTGGGCTTTCGCCGTCTAGCCTATCGCGTAATGCAGGAAGCAGGCGGTTCTGCTCGTATTCCGATCGGAGCCGAAGGCAAAAAGATGCTGCTCTACAAAGTAATCCAGCGCCGTAAGGAAGAATTGAAGCTGTTTGGTGCATCCGGCAGCCAGCTGGGTTTTATAGGCGAATTAAATGAGTTATATAGTGAATTTAAACGTTATGAAGTTGATCCATCATTGCTGGAAGACGGGCTGTCTGGAGGGAATACCTCATCCACTTCGCCGATTCTGGAGGACAAGTTGCATGACTTGAATCTGATATATCGTGACTATGAACAGGAACTGACCCATTTATATATTGATGATGAAGACACGTTGACTGAGCTGACAGATCGTTTGTCGGAAAGTGCATTGCTGCAGGATGCCCAGATCTGGATTGATGGTTTTCAGGGATTCACACCACAGGAGATGAGTGTGATTGGTCGACTGATGTTGCAGTCCTCTTCCGTGACGATTGCACTGACATTGGATCGTCCTTATGATCACGGCGCACTGCCTGGGGAACTGGAACTGTTCTATCCCACGGCAAGTGCCTATGCGCGCCTGAAAGGGATGGCTGACGAACTGGGTATACTGAGCGATATAACCGTGCTAGATTCGGAGATTCCACCGAGATACAAGGATCGTCCGGGACTTGCTCATCTGGAGGCTGGTTTCGACCGGCGAATTCGTTGGAAAAGTGAAGGCCTTGATTCCGGAATCCGACTGGTTGCAGCGGAGAACCGACGAGCTGAGATGGAGGGGGCACTGCGTGAGATGCGGCGTTTGGCGCAAAACGAAGGTGCGCGTTATCGGGATATGGCGGTACTTGTTCGTCAGTTGGATACCTACGCCGATATAGCTGAACCTCTATTCAGGGATTATGACGTACCCGTCTTTCTGGACCGCAGAAGAAATGAACTTCATCATCCATTATCCGAGTTTATCCGTTCCGCATTGGATATTGTTCGTCGCCACTGGCGTTACGAGGATGTATTTCGCTGTGTCAAAACGGATCTGCTGCTTCCGCGTGATGGTTCCATCACTCGTGAAGATATGGACCAGCTTGAGAATTATGTACTGGCTTGTGGTATTCACGGGTATCGCTGGACTGATGGCAAACCATGGAAGTATGTACCAAGCCTGTCGCTGGAAGACAACGGTCAGGATGGCCGTAGTCGAGGGCGGGACCAGATGCTTTCTCTAATTGAGAGCTGCCGAACGGTCATTACAGATTCCTTGGGTGTTTTTGAGAAACGAATGAAAAAGGCAAAGACAGCCAAAGCCCAGTGCGAGGCACTATACAGACTGCTGGAAGATGCTGAGATTCCATGGAAGCTGGAGAATATGTCTGCTGAAGCTAAAGCTCAGGGGGACCCCGAACGTTCGAGAGAACATCGGCAGATGTGGGGAGCTGTGCTGGATTTATTGGATCAGATGGTCGATATGATGGGGAATGAACGGCTGGATATCACGCTGTTTGCCGGGATGATCGAGACCGGATTGACGGAACTGAAGCTGGGTCTGGTACCACCGGCACTTGATCAGGTTTTGGTGGGTTCCATGGACCGTACACGACTTCAGGACATCAAATACGTATTTATCCTTGGCGCCGTTGATGGTGAATTACCCGCCGTACCTCAGGATGATGGCTTATTAACGGAACTGGAGAGAGCGTTACTGACGGAACGTGGCATGGCGCTTGGACCAGGTGCAACAAGGCAGATGCTGGATGAACGTTTCCTGATCTATACGGCACTTACAGCCGCAAGCAGCCAGTTGTGGCTGAGTTACCCGGTTGCTGATGATGAGGGGAAAGCACTGTTTCCTTCCGAGATTGTCCGCCATGTACGGAAGATGTTTGGTTTACAAGAACAGCCATTACTCGCTCAACCACCGGTTGCGAACTCTGAAGAAGCGCATTGGTCCTATGTCACCCATCCAGGTCAGAGTCTGTCTGCGCTCATTGGACAATTGCGCAAATGGCGCCGCGGAGAAGACATCCCTGAAATGTGGTGGGCGGTCTACAATTGGCATGTATCTCGAGAGACAAGCAGACCTCAGCTGGAGCGGTTGATGGGATCGATCTTTTATCGTAATCGGGCATTGCCACTACGTACAGCTACCAGTCGCAGATTGTATGGCACAGAGGTGAGGACGAGTGTTTCGCGAATGGAGCGTTTCGTCGCTTGTCCGTTCTCCCATTTTGCTTCGCACGGGTTGCGTCTCAAAGAACGGCAATTGTACCGCCTTCAGGCTCCTGATATCGGACAACTGTTTCATGCTGCACTTAGCCAACTGGCTATGCGGTTGCGTGAAGAAAATCGTAGTTGGGGCAGCTTGACTCCAGACCAATGTCGTCAGGAAGCCGAGCAAACCGTGGAGCAGATTGCACCACAGCTGCAAGGGGAGATTTTGCTAAGCACCAAGCGATACGGTTATATTTTCCGCAAATTGAAGGACATCGTGAGCCGGGCATCCGTTATTCTCGGTGAACAGTCCAGACGCGGAAGTTTTGAACCGATTGGATTGGAGCTTGATTTTGGACCAGATAAAACGTTGCCGCCACTACGTTTTGAACTGGAAAACGGCTGTGTGATGGAGATCGTGGGTCGGATTGACCGTGTGGATGTCGCAGAAGGAGAGAATGGTCTGCTCCTGCGTGTCATTGACTATAAATCAAGCCAAACGGACCTCAAGCTTCATGAAGTGTATTATGGTCTGTCATTGCAGATGCTCACCTATCTGGAGGTGCTGCTTAGTGCTGCCGAGGAATGGCTTGGAGAAACGGCGATGCCGGGAGGAACGTTGTATTTCCATGTGCATAACCCGCTGTTGCAATCTGCAAATGGCATGACATCGGAGCAGGCCGGACAAGAACTGTTGAAACGGTTCAAAATGAAAGGTTTGCTGCTCGCGGACCGGGATGCAATCGCACAAATGGACAACACCCTGGATAAGGGGTATTCAGCGATTATTCCAGTTGCTCTTAAGGCGGACGGAAGCTTTTATAGCAGCGCCGCTGTAGCTACGCCAGAGCAATGGGATACGCTGCTTGCTTCGGTTCGCAGTAATATCCGCGAGATTGGTACCCGGATTACGGATGGGGATGTGGCCATTGAGCCTTATCGTATTCAGCAGGAAGTGGCGTGCACGTTCTGTCCGTATAAACCTGTTTGTCAGTTTGATGAGAATATTGAAGGAAATGAATATAACCTGTTGTCCAAACCGGGCAAACAGCAAATCTGGGATATGTTATCTCACACCAAGGGAGGGGAAACATCATGACGAATATGCCAAAACCGGAAGGAAGCTTCTGGAGTGATGACCAGTGGAGTGCCATCTCGGAAAGCGGAGAAGACATCCTTGTTGCCGCAGCTGCGGGATCAGGCAAGACAGCCGTGCTGGTTGAACGAATTATTCGCAAGATCGCAGATCCCTCCCAAGGATTCAGTGTGGATCGTTTACTTGTAGCCACGTTTACCAAAGCGGCCGCCGCCGAGATGAAACAACGGATTCGGGAAGCGCTGGAACGTGCGCTTGAAGAACGGCCTGGAGAAGAGCATCTGCGTAAACAGCTGTCGCTGCTTGGACGGGCATCTATTACAACGCTGCATTCATTCTGTATGGAAGTCATTCGCCGTTATTATCAGCAAATTCCGTTGAACCCGGCTTTTCGTATATTGAATGAAAATGAAGCGGAAATCATGCGCCAGGAACTGCTTGAAGAACTATTTGAGGAAAAGTATGGCGAAGAAGATGAAGGTAGTACATTCCGCGAATTGGTCGACTGGTTCAGTGGAGAACGAAATGATGATGCGATGCATCGACTGGTGCAACGATTGTATGATTTCTCCCGCAGTCATTCCTGGCCGGATCATTGGCTCTCAGAGATGGCATCTGCTTTTCAGGTGGAAAGTGTGGAGGCACTTGGACATTCAGCATGGGTTCAGAGTATTTTGCGTGATGCGGCTCTTGCTTTGAGTGGTGCAGCAGGACTACTCCGTCAAGGCATTCATATTTCCATGCAGCCTGAAGGTCCGGCACCTTATGCAGATACGTTAAAAGAAGATCTGGTGATGGTGGAAGAGCTGCTGTCTGCGGTTGAGATTATGCCATGGGAGAGGTTGCCTGAAGTGTTTCAACCCGCTGCATTTGGCAAACTGAAACCCTGCAAAAAGGATCAAACGGACCCGGCTTTACAGGATCAGGTGAAAGAACTCCGTGAGGCTGCGAAAAAGGCAGTTACCGACCTGAAAGGTTCATTGTTTGGAAGAAGTGCTTTTTCGTTCTGGCAGGAGCTGGAGCAAGCGGCACCACTCATGCAGGAACTGTCGAGGCTGGTTAGTACATTTGGAGAACGTTATCGACAGGCCAAACAGGAACGGGGGCAAGTTGACTTCAGTGATCTGGAGCACTACTGCCTTCACATTTTGCGACATGAGGATTCAACGCCTGAACTGTCGATGCCTTCCGATGCGGCTATGGAGTACCGTTCGCGATTCGATGAAGTGTTGCTTGATGAATATCAGGACACCAATACGGTTCAGGAAGATATCGTGAAGCTCATCTCCAGAGAAAACCCGGGTAACCGATTCATGGTCGGTGATGTCAAGCAGAGTATCTATCGTTTCCGGTTGGCCGAGCCGGGATTATTTATGAACAAGTATCGCCAGTATGGAGCAAGCGCACGTGAGGATGGAATGGTGGAAGATCGTCTGTATCGTACAGGTCAACGTATTGATCTTGCACGGAATTTCCGCAGTCGTGCGGAAGTCGTGCATTCGGTCAATATGTTATTCCGGCAACTCATGAACGAAGGTGTGGCAGAGATTGCTTACGATGAACGAGCGCAACTGGCATATGGGGCTACGTTCCCGTCAGAGACGCTTGGCGATGAGGCGTATACACCTGAACTCATGCTGATCGATCGTCAGGGTGGTGGTCCTGATCTGACAGAGAGTACGGATGAGAATGGGGATGCATCGATCTCCGCAGAACTGGAGAGTGCCGAGCTTGAAACAGCCCAGTTGGAAGCGAGGGCGATCGCAAGGCGTATTCGTGAGATGGTTGGGGATACGGACAAACCTGCCCTCCATGTATATGACAAAGCCCTGCAAACGATGCGCCCGGCACGTTACGGTGACATGGTCATCTTGTTGCGTTCAACCTTGATGTGGGCTCCGCTCATGATTGAGGAATTCAGACAGCAGGGAATTCCTGCTGGAGGAGAACAGAGCAAGGGCTACTTCCAGGCTACAGAAGTGGAAATCATGATGTCTCTGCTTCAGCTTGTTGATAATCCAAGGCAGGATATTCCGCTTGCTTCCGTGCTTCGTTCTCCGATTGTCGGACTGGATGAAGAGGAACTGGCACAGATTCGGCTTGGTGACAAAAGACAGTCATTCTATGATGCGGTTGTATCTGCTGCTGGTGAATGGAACAATTCCTCCACTAATGCCGTACCGCAATCCCGTCAGGAT
Organism: Paenibacillus sp. AGC31; assembly: GCF_057334655.1. NCBI lineage: Bacteria > Bacillati > Bacillota > Bacilli > Caryophanales > Paenibacillaceae > Paenibacillus > Paenibacillus sp. AGC31. Next base: position 5,291 of record NZ_JBHFJH010000001.1, on the reverse strand, counting down.
AACGATCCTGATTCCAATATCGTCCAGTTACAGTGGCCGGAAGCCTGGTCAGAGATGGAACAGGGACAGCGGGAGACAGCAGCTTCAGTCGAGGCAGAGATCCTGGAGAATGGGTATGAATTCGATGTGCATACAGGGCATACAGATGGAATGCAGGATGCTGGTGTTACTGGACATGTAAGTGAGGATCTGGGCATAACGGAGATCTCAGGCTCGGAGTTACAGCAAAAATTAATTCGTTTTATGCGTCAATTGGAGCAGTGGAGACTTGAGGCAAGACAAGGCAGTCTAAGTGAACTGATCTGGCGTATGTATCGGGAAACCGGTTATTTGGACTGGGTTGGTGGTCTTCCAGGAGGACTGCAACGTCAAAGTAATCTTAAGGCATTGTACGATCGCGCACGACAATATGAGGAATCAACTGCGAATCGCGGCTTGTTCCGTTTCCTGACCTATGTTTCCAGACTGCGGGAAAACGGGGGAGACCTCGGGACTGTAACAAGTAGTTCTGGGGAGCAGGACAACGCCGTACGTATCATGACGATTCACCGGAGTAAGGGTTTGGAGTTTCCAATTGTCTTTGTCGGTGGCATATCCAAGATGTTCAATCAGCAGGACTTGAACGCACCGTTTCTAATGCATAAGGAACTGGGATTTGGTCCGAGGTTTGTGGATCGTGAGAACCGGGTTGCCTATCCTACATTAGCCAATCTGGCGATTCGTCGTCGTGCGCAATTTGAACTGCTTGCTGAAGAGATGCGTGTGCTGTATGTTGCGTTGACCCGTCCCAAAGAGAAAATGATTTTGCTGGGTACTGTAAAAGATGCCGCAAAAAAAGCGCTCGCGTGGTCTCAGGTCAAGGACAGCCCTGAACTGGCATTGCCAGACTATCTGCTTGCTGCTGGACGGAGTTACCTGGACTGGATTGGACCATCCCTGATGAGACATCCAGATGCGGTTGTGCTGCGTGAACTTGCTGGAAGCAATGATTCGTTCTCAGCTTGTCTTGCAGATGATCAATCACGATGGGCAATCTCTATTATTTCCGCCGATCAGGTGTCCCGTGACCATGTGGTGGATCAGACACTCGGAGAAGAAGACGGGATGACTGCGGTTCGGAAAGAGCGAATTGCTGCACTAAAAGCGGTTCAACCCGTGAAGTTGGTTACATCTTCAACGGTAGAAGAGCTGACGAAGAGTGCACAAGATACGGCTAACCAAAACATTGAAGATGAAGGTGCCGATACAGTAGCTCTTCAACTAGAGGAGACAGAACTGATCCACGAGGTTGATCAACGGCTTTCATGGACGTACCCCTACGAAGCAGCAACTCAAGTAGCAGCCAGTACATCTGTCACGGAGTTGAAAACGTTACTTGCGATGCAGGATATCCAGTCCGTAGAGGTGATGGAGGAACTGGGAGAACAGTCCGAGAAATTATTGGCTCACAACACCCCAGGAATCAATTACACCAAAGATGAAGCAGGCCATGTACTACGTGGCGTATCCGATGAATTTAACGAGCGCGAGACTGGATCAGGGTCAGATTCAAACCCTACGGTGAACGTTCCGGATGCGGGATCTGTGGGTACGTCTTTCAAACTGCACCTGCGTCGTCCAAAATTCATGGAGGCAACGCAGCTGACAGGAGCAGAACGGGGGAATGTGTATCATACGTTGATGCAGCATCTTCCTATAGATGGATCATCCGTTGATTCACAGCTTATTGAACAGACGATTGAGCGGTTGATTAAGCTTCAGATTTTGCTGCCCCATCATGCTGCGGCTATCGAACCTGAAGAACTGGCCGGATTTTTCAATACAGAACCAGGGAAAGAATTATTGCGTGCAACGTGGGTGAAACGGGAAATTCCGTTTGTGTATGGACTTCCGGCACATCAGTCTCCAGTGGAATGGCTACATGAACGGGCGACGAACTCAGATATACAGATGTTAAAAGAAGATAGCAAAATGCAGGCAACGATTGAAAATGAAACCGTGCTTGTACAGGGGATTATCGATTGTCTGTATGAGGTGGACGGCGAGCTTGTCTTGCTTGATTACAAGACGGATCGGGTATTGGAGCATCGTGGTGGTTTGGGTGAACTCACCAAAAATTATCGCTTCCAGCTAGATCTGTATGGACGGGCCATTGAAGATATATTGGGACGGAAAGTTGATCGGAAATGGCTGTACTTTTTTGATGGTGGACATGCAGTGGAATTGTAAAAGAACTGGATCGGAATTGTAAACCATGGATTTCATATGGGAGAGGGGTGGAACGGACGATGCGTATTTTGCATACAGGGGACTGGCATTTGGGAAAAACGCTTGAAGGACGAAGCCGACTGCGTGAACAGGAAGATTTCGTTGATGAACTCGTCAGGTTGGCTGATGAGCAGCAGGCGGATGCCATATTAATGGCTGGAGATGTGTATGATTCGGTGAATCCTCCCGCAGCGGCGGAACAACTTTTTTATGAAGCGGCAGCGCGTCTGACGGAGCATGGAAGACCCCTCGTGGTGATTGCAGGAAATCATGATCAGCCAGAGCGGGTGGCTTCTGTGACTCCGCTTGTGAACAGACAAGGCATCACACTCGTAGGCATGCCTACTTCAGAAGCAGTAACCATCCATGCACAACGTACCGGAGAGATTGCACAGATTGCCGCATTACCTTATCCTTCTGAAGCCAGATTGAATGAACTGCTGACAACAGATGGGGATGAAAATGTGCTTCGTCAGGCATATAGCCACCGGGTGGGCATGTTAATGCAGCGTCTGGCAGCTTCTTTTCGCCCGGATACCGTGAACTTGGCCATGAGTCATATCTATGTGCTCGGTGGACTTGAGAGTGATTCGGAACGTCCGATTCAGATCGGTGGGGCCTACACGGTGGACCCTTCATCTTTAGCGACTGGTGCGCAATACACCGCACTCGGGCATCTTCACCGTGCACAGGCTGTCAAGGGAGACGGTCTGATTCGATATAGCGGTTCTCCTCTCGCCTACAGCTTCTCGGAAGCAGGGCAGAGCAAGTCTGTCACGATGGTTGATCTGGCACCGGGCGGAGCTGCACAGGTAGAGGAAGTTTTGTTAACATCCGGGCGTCCGCTTGTGCGTTGGCAGGCCCGTGGTGGTCTGGCAGAAGTATATCGCTGGCTGGATGAGGGACGTGATCCGCAGGCTTTTATCGACATGGAAGTGTGGCTGGACGAGGCGATGTCCCTGAAGGAGATTCAGCAGCTGCGAAAATCACATGAAGGTATCATTCACATACGCCCCGTGTATCCCGAGATGGCTGCAGCAGGACTTTTGGAGCAACGATCGGAACTGCCGGTCCACGAACTGTTCCGTAAATTTTATCAGCGTCAGACCGGTGGTGCACAACCGGAAGACAGTTTGGTACAGCTTTTCCTGGAACTTGTGGATGAAGACGAGCCGGGAGTGCGTGAGGAGGTCGAGGAAAGATGAAGCCAATTCTATTAAAAGTTGCCGGACTGCAAAGTTATCGGGAGATGCAGGAGATTGATTTTACCGTGCTTACAGAGACGGGGCTATTCGGTATTTTCGGTCCAACGGGTAGTGGTAAATCTTCCTTGCTCGATGCCATCACACTCGCCATGTATGGAAAAGTGGAACGTGCTGTGAACGGGACGCAAGGCATTATGAATCATGCAGAGGATTCGTTGTCGGTTGCTTTTACATTTGAACTGATGTCGGCGGAAGGCACTCGAAGGTTCCGGGTAGAGCGACGTTTCAAACGAAATAATGAAGTTTCGGTGAGTAACACGATCAGCAAATTCATAGAGACGGTTAATGGCGAAGAACAGGTACTTGCCGACAAATTGGCAGATGTGAATCGCTGTGTTGAAGATGTGATCGGTTTGAAGATGGATGATTTTACACGGGCAGTGGTGCTTCCGCAAGGAAAGTTTGCCGAGTTTTTGTCACTCAAAGGCAGTGAACGTCGCCAGATGCTGCAACGATTATTCCATCTGGAGAAGTATGGGGACCAGTTGGCCATCAAATTAAGTCGGCGGGTCAAGGATAATGATATGGTTCACCACTCTCTTGCTGCGGAGCAACAGGGACTAGGCAATGCCAGTAAGGAGACGCTGGAAGAAACGAAACGTCTTCTTCAAACCGCTGTTCAGCAGTCTGAATTGTCCCGCAAAGCGCTGGATGAAGCTGCAAAGGAAGCTGAACAACTGGGTAAAATCCGTGAGTTAAGTAACGAACGGCAGGCCCGTACGGATGAACAGCAGAAGCTGAAAGCGCTGGAACCGCAGGTTGAGGCAGGCGAACAACGGCTGAAACAATCCGTTGCGGCAGATGCAATACTGCCTGCGCTGCAGACGGTTCGAGATGCCACAGCTACACAGAAGCAGCGGCAGGATACCGCCGAGACAGCTCATCAGCAAGCACTGGAACATGAGCGTCTGGCTGTTCAGGAAGCGGAGAAGGCTGAGACGGCACGCAAGCAAATGACTGAGGAAGAACCGAAACTTTTGCTGCGCCTGGAGCAACTCGAACAAGCGAAAGAGCTGCAACGGGAACGGGACGGGCTCCAGGCCGATTGCTCGCGCCTCGCGCAGTTGCTGAAACAGGGGCAGAGCGAACAAACTGCGCTGGGACAGCAGCTTGAGAAAGAAAAGGAATTGCAACAGCGTGGACGCAAACGGCGTGAGGAACTACAGGAGAGCCTCAAGCCAAATGAAGTGAAGTCAGAGGAACGCAGGCAGCTTCAGGCTGCGCTTGAACTGATGCATCGTGTGGATACTGCCGTGGAGCAATTGCAGCAAAACAAGGCTGACATGCAAGCTTATAAGCAGTCGGCAGAACAGGGAGCCGACAAGCTGAAGGCGTCGGCTGAGGAAGAAAAACGCCTGAGTGATCAGCGGCAGCATCTGGTAGAACAGGCGTCAGCAGGTCTTGAGGCCTTGCTTGCCTGTGAGCAGGATATTAGCCGCGAACAAAGCCTGCTGGCCCTTGCGGAGGAACAGCTGCGTGGCACGATGCGCGAGCAGGAGCTGCACCGGCTGTCCTCCGCTTTGCGCGCCGAACTGCACGACGGCGAGCCATGCCCGGTGTGCGGCTCGCCGCACCACCCGCTCCCGGCTGCGCCGCCGGGAGAAGGTCCGCACGCAGGCGATGCGGACCTGGAACTGCTGCGCAGCCTGCACGCGGAGCTGCAGGAGCTGCGCTTTGGGCTGCGCCAGCAGCTGCACGAATGTCGCAGCCTGCTGACGCAGCTTGGCGCTGCGGCCGGCGAAGCTCCTGCCGCAGCCG